>QIJL01000354.1 GCA_003232435.1 Flavobacteriales bacterium
CAAAATGGAATCGATGTAAATGATTCCGGAATCAAAGGTGCGATCTGTATCGGAGAGTCCCTCCGAGAGCAAGATTTTTCCTTGAATGTATTGGCCAACAAAATAAAATCGAAATGGGATATCGAACTTTTCTCTACATATGCCTCTACCGAAATGAGCACTGCTTTTACGGAATGTTCTGAACAGCAAGGTGGTCACCAACATCCCGAACTAATCATTACCGAAATTTTGGACGAAAACGCAAAAGCAGTTCCCGAAGGAAAAGAAGGTGAACTCGTAATTACTACATTGGGCATTGAAGCCATGCCCCTATTGCGCTTCCGAACTGGCGATATTGTGATTACACATAATTCCCCATGCAGTTGCGGAAGAAATACACTGCGCTTGGGACCGGTCGTCGGGCGAAAGAAACAAATGATAAAATACAAGGGAACGACCATTTACCCCCCAGCAATGGACAATCTCCTAAACGATTTTAGCGAAGTCGATAGTTTTGTAATTGAAATCTACCGCAACTCGATCGGTACCGATGAAATCGGAATCAAAGTTGCTGCCAAAAATCCCTCTGAAGAATTATTGGTTCAGATAAAAGACCGTTTTCGGTCGAAACTCCGTGTATCGCCAAAAATAGAAATCTGCGATTTTAAGGAAATTCAAAAATTGAGAATGGGGAAATTAGGAAGAAAGCCTATTGGAGTGATTGATAAACGGAAAAATGAAAAATAATCCGATTATTGCCGAACACACTTTTGATGCTCCTATCGAAGTTGTCTGGAATGCCATTACCGATGTCGAACAAATGCGCCAATGGTATTTTGACGATATTCCTGATTTCAAACCTGAAGTCGGATTTGAAACGCGGTTCAATGTAAAAAGCGGCGAGCGCAACTTCCTACACATATGGAAAGTTACAGAGGTGATTCCCGAAAGAAAGATCGCCTATAGTTGGAATTTTGAGGAGTATCACGGAGAAGCCCTTTCGACTTTCGAGTTAGTCGAAAAAGATGGTAGAACAGTGCTAACCCTAAAGAGTTATGTCATAGAAAAATTTCCGGATAATATTCCTGAATTCAAAAGGGAGAGCGGTCAAGCCGGATGGGATTATTTAATCAAGGAAAGCCTGATAAAGTTCTTGAAAGGATAACACAAATTCGGCCAAACTTTCCCTTTTATCCCTATATTTAGATACAGCTATTCAAACAACACCTGAAAGATGAAAAAACAAGTACTATCTGGTCTCTTCGCGCTATTTATCGGCATCACTATTTCTGCGCAAACCACGGAAGAAATCGTTACGGCCATTCAAAAAGAGGCCAATGAGAATTCGCAACTGGAACAATTGGCCCATGAACTTATGGATGTCATCGGCCCACGTTTGGTCGGAACTCCACAAATGGAGACCGCAAATAATTGGGCGGTCGAAACCTATAAAAAATGGGGTATTGAAGCCAAAAACGAAGAATGGGGCAAATGGCGTGGTTGGCAACGGGGAATCTCACATATCGATATGATCGAACCTCGCCTAGCAACACTTAGTGGAACGCAATTGGCATGGAACCCCAGTACAGGACCTCAAGGGGTAACCGCAAATACTGTGACCCTTCCTTCGGTTTTAGATTCGTTGGCCTTTGTGAAATGGCTCCCGAATGTAAAAGGCAAGTTCGTAATGGTCAGTATGAACCAACCGACGGGACGACCCGATTACAATTGGGAAGAATTCGCCACTGAAGAATCCTTCGAAAAAATGAAAAAAGACCGCGATACACAACAAGATGCTTGGCGTCAAAATTTCAGAAATATGGGCTACACGAGTAGAAACATAAACGTAGCCCTTGAAAAGGCAGGTGCCGCAGGGATTTTGCAATCGAGATGGTCAAATGGTTTTGGTGCCAATAAGATTTTTAGCGCTGGCACAAAAAAAATACCGGTCGTAGACCTTTCTTTGGAAGACTACGGAATGCTCTATCGTTTGACCGAAAAAGGCAGCAATCCTAAGATAAAAGTCGTGGCAGAATCAAAGGAATTGGGAACCGTACCTATCTTTAATACGATTGCCACCATTCCTGGAAAAGAATTACCCGACGAATATGTGATTCTTTCGGCTCATTTTGACTCTTGGGACGGTGCTACAGGAGCAACCGATAATGGCACGGGAACCATTACAATGTTAGAAGCGGCCCGTATCCTCAAAAAAGTGTATCCGAATCCGAAACGAACCATTCTTATCGGGCATTGGGGCAGTGAAGAACAAGGACTGAATGGATCTCGTTCTTTTGTAGAGGATAATCCAAAAATCGTAGAGGGATTACAAGCGCTTTTTAATCAAGATAATGGTACGGGAAGGGTCGTGTCGATTTCCGGGCAGGGATTTTTACATGCCTATGATTACATCGGGCGTTGGTTGGAAGCGGTTCCCGAAGATATTACCCAACATATCGAAACAAGTTTTCCGGGTAATCCAGCACGGGGAGGTTCTGATTATGCTTCTTTCGTAGCTGTCGGTGCACCGGGATTTTCGTTAAGCTCTTTAAGTTGGAGCTATTGGAACTATACCTGGCACACCAATTTGGATACTTACGATAAAATCGTTTTTGACGATGTTCGTAATAATGCGATACTTACCGCTATTTTGGCCTATATGGCAAGTGAAGACCCCGAAAGAACATCTAGGGTAAAATCCGTTTTGGGTATTAACCCCAGAACTGGGGAAAAAGGAGTCTGGCCAGAACCACGATCTCCAAACAGGGATGGAGGAAAAAACTAAGAGACTGTTTGGCTCGAGAACTTCAATCGATGAAACAAGAAGAACCTACCTTTCCGGAAAAATTGTTCGCCTGTTGGCACCCAATAAGGTACGGCTATGAAATTACCGATAACCCCTATGGCACATTTTTACTGGACCAAGCAGTGGTCGTTTGGCGAAGTTCTGAAGACTTTCCCGTTTTCGCCAATGAAGATATCGTGCAACCAGAACGAAGAAGTGTTTATGAACTACATCTGCCCTACACTATTTTACTTCGTCTTGGTTGGGGTGGTGAAAAGGGCATGGTTTATTTCTTTGTCTCGCAACCCATTTCGAAAAACAAATGCCACGGGTATTGCATAATTGGTCGTAATTATAGTTTAGAGGAGGCCAATACCATTTTGCAGAATTTTGAAAAGGTCATCTTTGATCAAGATAAAAGAATTGTAGAATCGTAAAGGCCAGAACAAGTACCTTTTGATTTCACGGAAGAGCTACATCTGAAATTCGATACCGTAGCAATGAACTATCGTAGAACCATGAAAAAAGTAGGGCTATCTTATTAGTTCAACAATATTTATAACAACCAATTGAGACATTTATGAAACCAATCAAACTACTATTTCTTGTATTATTGGTCTTTCCATTAATAACGGAAGCTCAAAAAAGAAAAAAGAAAAGTCCCGCACCTGAAATTATTGTTCAAGACTCCATGTTCCATGGATTGAAATGGCGAAACATTGGTCCGTTTCGAGGGGGACGTAGTGTAGCTTCATCTGGAGTGGTCGGTCAACCCATGACCTATTACATGGGTTCTACGGGAGGTGGAATTTGGAAAACGATAGACGGCGGTATTATCTGGAAAAATGTTTCCGATGGATTTCTAAAAACCGGAACCGTTGGCACCATCGCTGTAGCGGAGAGCAATCCGAATATCGTAATGGCAGGAATGGGCGAACATGCGGCACGGGGGGTCATGACTTCCATGGGAGATGGCGTCTATAAATCTACAGATGCGGGTAAGACTTGGAAACATATGGGCCTTGATTATACCCGGCATATTTCCGATGTGATCATTCATCCTACCAATCCAGATATCATTTTCGTAGCGGCCCAAGGAGCACAGTACGGCCCATCAGAAGATCGCGGCATCTATCGTTCTACCGATGGAGGTTCCAACTGGGAGAAAGTACTTTATGTGAGCGAAAATACCGGAGCTTCTTCCCTATCCATGGACATGAAAAATCCATCGATATTATATGCGGCCATGTGGCAACACCACAGGTATCCGTGGACGATGGAGTCAGGCGGAAAAAATTCGGGGCTTTACAAATCGACGGATGGCGGAAGCACTTGGAAAAGGATGAAGGAAGGGCTCCCCAAGGAATTCGGAAAAGCTGGAATTTCAGTCTCAAGAGCCAATAACGAACTTGTATTTGCAGTCATTGAAGCTGAAGGAGAAAAGGGCGGTGTTTACCGTTCAGATGATGCCGGAAAAAAATGGAGGCAAACCAATAAAGATCGAATCAACATTGCCCGTTCATGGTATTATATGGAAATCTTTGCCGATACCCAAAATGAAAATATAGTCTATGTTTTGAATGCCCCTGTCACAAAATCGATAGATGGCGGAAAGACGTTTAAACCGTTGCCAACTCCTCATGGTGATAATCATCATTTGTGGATAGATCCACACAACAATCATCGTATAATCAACTCGAACGACGGTGGGGCAAACGTTTCGAATAACGGTGGAAGAAGTTGGAGCACTCAACAAAATCAGCCTACCTCACAATTCTATCGCGTAATCACGGACAATCTTGTACCGTACAATGTTTACGGTGGTCAGCAGGATAATTCGGCGATTGCAATTGCCAGTCGCACGAACGATCAAGGTATAGATTGGAAAGATTGGTACTCCGTTGCCGGTTGTGAAAGTGCTTTCTTGGCCTTTGATCCAGATAATCCTGAATTCGTTTTTGGTGGGTGTTATCAAGGTATTATCGAAAAATGGGTTAGGGCTTCCCGAGAAGGAAAGGCAATTAAGGAATACCCTGAATTGGGATTGAGCATCGAACCCAAAGATTTTAAGTTTCGCTACAATTGGAACGCACCAATTATTAGTTCGCCACATGACAGAAATACGATTTACCATGCAGGGAACGTAGTTTTTAAATCAACCGACCAAGGAAATAGCTGGGAACTCGTGAGTCCTGATCTGACGCGAAACGATAAGACCAAGCAAGGCCCGGGTGGCGGACCCTACACTAATGAAGCGGCTGGGGGTGAAAACTACAATACGTTAATGGCGTTAGTCGAATCACCTCATGAAAAGGGTGTTTTATGGGCTGGCAGCGATGACGGATTGGTGCATATTACCAAAGATGGAGGCCAAAATTGGGAGAATGTCACTCCGGCGGGTTTACCCGAAGGAATCATAAATAGCATTGAAGTATCACCCCACGATGCTGCAACTGCCTATCTCGTTTTGATGAATTATAAGTCAATGGACCTTAATTCACATATTTTCAAAACTTCGGATTATGGCCAAACATGGATAAAAATTACGAACGGTATTACAGGCGACCATACCTTTACTCGCGTAGTTCGCGAAGACCCAAAACGAAAAGGATTGCTATATGCCGGTACCGAGACCGGACTCTTTATCTCTTTGGACGATGGGTTAAATTGGCAGCCGTTTCAGTTGAATCTTCCGGTAGTGCCCATTAATGACCTTTATATTCAAGATAACGATCTCATAGCAGCCACGGCGGGTCGTTCATTTTGGATTCTGGATGATGTAGCTGCCATTCAAAACCTTGCACCGGCGAAACAACCGGTTGAAATTTTTAAACCCAAGGATACTTATTTGATTTTTGGGGGAAGCAGTGAAAAACCCGTTCCCGGATTGGGGCAGAACCCGAAAAGTGGGGTGACCTTAGATTACTATTTAGATAAAGATGCCGATAGCCTTGACTTGGGGTTAGAGGTACTTCGCAATGGAAAATTGATACGAACCATATCGAATAAAAAACCTAAAGACTTTAAAAGTTGGCCAGGTGGTCCGTCGAAGCCACAAGTACTTCCTTCGAAAAAAGGATACAATCGCTTTACATGGAATTTTCGAAAAGATGATCTTCCGGCCGTTGATAAGGTTTTTGTCTATGGAGGTTATGCGGGATCTCGCATCGCCCCAGGCACTTATACTTTACGTCTCACGTTAGATAAATTGACCTCTGAAACCGAGGTGACCATTTTGCCCAATCCGAAGGTATCGGCAACAACGGAAGACTTTGAAGAACAACAATCCGTACTGAACCAAATTGAAAGCACTTTCAAAAGTATTCATGAATCTGTCAATGCTATGCGTTCGGCAAAATCTCAGTTAAAAGGGTATGCCAAATTGCTGAAGGAAAACGACCAGGCAAAAAATCTTTTGACAAAAGGTGATTCGCTAGTGAAACGTATCGATACTTGGGAAGAAAATCTCATCCAGCCAAAACAAAAAACCTTTCAAGACGTGATTAATTTCAACAATAAGCTCAATGCACAATTGATGCATTTAAAAGGTTATGTCGATGCTGCCGAACCTAAAGTGACCCAAGGCGCTAAAGAACGATTGACGGATCTTCTTAGCCAGTGGAAAACTTTTGAAACTGAAAGAAGTGCGATTATCGATACAGAGATGAAGGATTATAATTCATTATTCAATGGGTTGGATATTCCCGCTATTATTTTAGAGGAATAGTATGGATAAATCCTTTGTTTCAGACCAAACTTTCAAGGGTCGAGATTATACCAAGACACGACTTCGAAAAGCGGAATACGAAAACTGTATTTTCAAAGGATGCGATTTTGCCGAAGGCTATCTAGACAACCAAAATTTTATGGAGTGCGAGTTCATTGATTGCAACCTTAGCAATACTAATATCGCACACACGACTTTTAAGGAAGTTACTTTTTCGCACTGCAAAATGATGGGTTTGAAATTTGAGGAATGCAATGATCTTCTAATGGATTTTTCGTTTCACGACTGTACTTTAGGTTTTTCCTCTTTTTACGGCCTTAGTTTAAAAGGTCAACAATTTACCGAATGTAAAATGATAAAGGTTGACTTTACAGAAGCCGAACTTTCGGAAGCTTCGTTCGATGGTTGCAATTTGGAGGGTGCCATATTCGAGCATACTAATTTGGAAAATGCTAATCTAGAAACGGCTATAAATTTCAATATCGATCCTGAAAACAACCGAATTAAAAAAGCGATATTTTCTAAGGAAGGTATTTTTGGTCTATTGCGCAAGTACGATATTGAGGTAAAATAAGTATCCAATTCTCATCTCTCAAAGTGTTGATAAAACAGAAGACATTGGTCACATTCAAGCTATGAATTATGATCCGAAATTCAAGAACCCTTTAATCCGTTTACAAACGGATAATTCGTATCTTGTTCAACCAATCATCATCAAAATGAAATACATTTTTTTTATAGTACTACTTTTTTCTTTCTCGACAAATGCACAAAACACCTTATCGTTACAAGAAGGTGCCGAATCGCCCAAGGCCGACCTCACTGAAATTGCCTGGATGGAAGGTCACTGGAAAGGTGAGGCATTTGGAGGAATCACTGAAGAAATTTGGAGTCCAGCACTTGGGGGCTCTATGATGTTCTCTTTTAAACTAGTGTCAGAGGGTGTGGTCCAATTTTATGAATTGGGACATATTCGCCAAATAGATAATACCTTGGTCTTCGAACTAAAACATTTTCATGGTGACCTAAAAGGTTGGGAAGAAAAAGACGAAGTGCAAAGTTTCAAACTGGTCAAGGTCAGTGGCAATCGACTATACTTTGATGGTTTTACCTTTGAAAAAATAAGCGACCGTGAAATCAATATCTATGGCCTTATTCACCAAGAAGATGGCAGGGCAAAAGAAGTTAAATTCAATTACAAAAGACCCCGATCATGAAGAAAAAGTGTTTGGAATGTGGTGCTGAAATAATAGGCCGTGTCGATAAAAAATTCTGCTCGGACGGATGTCGAAACGCTTACCACAATAAATTTAATACCGATAGCAAGAACTTGATTCGAAATATCAATAATAGGTTACGACGAAACTATAAGATTCTTGATAGTTTCAAATTGAAGGAAGGCAAAACACGTACTACCAAAACACGGTTACTCGATAAAAATTTCGACTTCGATTATATCACAAACCTCTATACCACAAAAAAAGGCACGACGTATTATTTCGTCTACAATCTCGGGTATTTACCGTTGGACAATGATTATTATATGATCGTAAAAAGGGAATAGCCCCCTGGCCCCCAAAGGGGGGACCAATATTGCAAAATTTAAAATATATTACAAAAAATGTAACTAATCAGCATTAAGTTTTAGAGTCAACCTCTAGGGTATCAGAACGAAAATTTAAACGCAAGGAAAAATCGCAAGGTTCGCTAAGTATTTAAAACCAATATAATATGACTTTGCGAACCTTGCGTAAATCTTGGCGAACTTTGCGTCAACAGTAAGTTGATTTTCAATATTTTAACTTTTTTATCCAACACTGATTAGTTACCAAAAAATTAATGCTTTCCGTTCGGAAAGCATTTTTTATAGGAGTAAAAGTTCCCCCTTTGGGGGCCCAGGGGGCCTTTATTTCCAGTTCTGTCCGCTCAATTTGAGTGCAGCGACAACGACATCCTTTCTTGAAATTTGGCCAATTAGAAGTCCGTCTTTCATAACGGGAAGTCTTCGACGATTGTTTTTATGAAAAACTCCGGCAGCATCAAAAATGCTCATCTCATGCGGTATGGTCTCAACATTTTTGCTCATATGGGTTTCAACGCTTTTTTCTAAAATCGGCATATTGAAATAGCGGCTTTCGGAAATTTGCTTCATGCAATCGGCCTCAGAAATAATTCCTACTAAAAATCCATTGTCGTCTAATACAGGCCCACCTGAAATATTGTATTTGGTAAATAGTTCCATTACTTCTAAAATGGACTGTTCGGGACTAAAGGTTACCAGTTTCCTGGTCATATAATCCGTCACCAAAATAGGTGCATCAAATTCTTTTTTCGTCGTTTTCCGGGCTCCTCTAAAACTCTTTATTCCCATAATTTGTAGTCTTTTTCCGTAAAAATTGGTTCGGTCAAGGTTAATTTTAAATATACAGATTTTTGACGAACTTGCCAAAAAACGCGGTCGAAAGGGCGCAAACTTTAAGAATTTCCTACTTTTATCGAATATTCTTCGATGAAATGAAACCAATTCATAGATTGACCACCCTGCTTTTGATTTTGTTCGCCGTATACTGGTGCTTCAGGGCCGAAATGCCCGTTTATGAACCTGACGTACAAATCGAAAAATCAGCATTTTCAACGGATAGGACTTTGAAACATGTAGAACGAATTTCCGAAAAACCGCACGGCGTGGGTTTTCCTGCCCATTCGGAAGTTAGAAGATATATTATCGGTGAACTTCAAAAATTAGGACTCGAAACTCAAATTCAAGAGGGTTATACCGCTGGCGATTGGGCCAACTATAGTAAAGCAATCAACATTTTGGCGCGCATTGAAGGATCTGAAGACGGCAAGGCGTTGATACTGATGTCTCATTATGACAGTAGTCCACACTCATCTCTAGGTGCCAGCGATGCCGGTAGCGGAGTAGCGACGATTTTAGAAGGTCTTCGGGCCTATTTATCCATAGGTGAAATCCCTAAGAACGACATAATCATTTTGATAACCGACGCCGAGGAATTGGGTTTAAATGGGGCCGATTTATTTGTGAATGAACATCCATGGGCAAAGGAAACCGGATTGGTTTTGAACTTCGAGGCTAGAGGTAGCGGTGGTCCCGGATATATGTTGTTGGAAACCAATCAGGGCAATTCGACTTTAATAAAAGAATTCGTAAAGGCTGATCCGGCTTTTCCCGTATCGAACTCTTTGGCCTATAGCATTTATAAAATGTTGCCCAATGACACCGACCTCACCGTTTTTCGGGAAGATGGTGATATTGAAGGCTTCAACTTTGCTTTTATCGATGATCATTTTGACTACCATACCGTAAGGGATAGCCCTGAAAGATTGGACAAGAATACCCTCGCCCATCAAGGAAGTTATTTGATGCCTTTGTTAGTTCATTTTTCGCAGGCCGACTTAAACAACCTAAAAAGCCCCGAGGATTACGTCTATTTCAATGTGCCCTTTTTTAAATTGGTTTCCTATCCATTTAAATGGATTTGGCCAATGTTCGGGCTGGCATTTCTAGCTTTCATCTTACTTCTCGTTCATGGATTCCGCAGAGAGATCCTAAATGGCAAGGAAATATTATTAGGTTTTCTGCCGTGGTTATTCTCTTTCGTGATTAATGCGGCTGTCGGATATTTATCTTGGTCCGTTTTAAAATGGATGTATCCTCAGTATCAGGATATTTTACATGGTTTTACCTATAACGGTTATACGTATATTGCCGCATTTGTCTTTTTTTCTATCGCAATTTGTTTTTTCTTTTATCATAAATTCAGAAAGATAAACGTTCGAAATTTATTGGTCGCCCCAATCGTAATTTGGTTGGGTATTAGTTTGGCCGTTGCTATTTACTTGCCGGGTGCAAGCTTTTTCATTGTGCCTGTATTTGCGTTATTGGCCTCTTTTATGGTCGTGATCAATCAAAAAGAACCAAATGCGTACCTATTGGTTTTCTTAGCTTTACCCGCCATATGGATTCATGCGCCTTTAATCAAAATGCTGCCTGTTGGTCTTGGTCTAAAACTGATGATCGGAACCACGGTATCGCTTACCAACTTATTTCTGCTTTTATTGCCGGTTCTCGGGTTCTACAAAAAGAAAAATAGGTTAGCTTTTTTAAGCCTTATTCTATTTATTGGATTTATGGTATCGGCTCATTTCGATTCTGGTTTTTCGAAGGAAAATGCGAAACAAACAAGCCTTGCATATATTCTTGAAGCAGACAGTAACACCGCGACATGGGTTACCTATGAGAAAGTTACCAGTGATTGGACGGCCCGATTCATCAAAAGGAAACAGCTGCCCGAAAAGTTAAAAGAAAATTCCTTGAGTAATAAATATGGTACTGGTTTTACCTTCACTTCCGAAGCTCCTTTAAAAGAAATCCTCCCTCCCAAAGTCGAAAAAACCAAGGATACCATCGTCGGGAACGAACGTTTATTGGAAATCTGCATCACGCCCCAGCGCCCGGTAAACAGGCTTGAGGTATTTACAAATGCCGTTTCTCTAAATAGTGTAAAAATCAATGGGATAGCCTTGCAAAAAGAGTACCTCGGGCAACGCACCGAGGGAAGATTGTTCACACACTATATTAGCAACAATGACTATACTGAACTGCAGATCGCGGTATCTAAAGATGAGGATTTGACATTGACTTTTTACGAAGCCTCAAACAATCTATTGTCTCATCCGCAGTTTTCAGTACCCGAACGCCCAGAGGATAATATTCCCATGCCCTTTGTGTTAAACGATGCCATAATGGTGGTAAAAACCGTCTCCTTTGAATAGTAACATAGCGATAATAGGCAGTGGTTGGCTAGGTCTACCACTTGCGGAATCACTAATTGAGGCGGGGTACAGAATACATGGGAGTACGACATCCAAAGAAAAAATTAAGACCTTAGAGGATTCGGGAATAATTCCGTTCATAATTTCTCTTTCCGAAAATGGCATTGAAGGAAATGTTCTTGATTTCCTAAAGGATATAGATATTGTAATCGTCAATGTTCCTCCTAAACTTAGGAAAAGTAATTCTGAAAATTACAGCGAAAAAATGCGGTGGCTTCATAAGGCCGTTAGGGAAGCGTTTGTTCAAAAAGTTGTTTTTGTGAGCAGCACCTCGGTATATGGAGAAGTTGATGGTGAAGTTACAGAAGAGACCAAACCCCGGCCGAATACGGAATCTGCCAGACAATTACTTGCTTCGGAAAATACCTTCAGAGAAGATAACGGTCTACGGACTACCGTTATACGCTTCGGGGGACTTATCGGTCAAGAAAGACACCCTATAAATATGTTATCGGGCAAAAAAGGTTTGTCCGGCGGAAATCATCCTATTAATCTGATTCACCTAGATGATTGCATTCGGATCATTCAATCGATCATCGAGAAAAATTGGTGGAACGAAATCTTCAACGGGGTCCATCCATATCATCCAAAAAAGAAAGATTACTACATTTTAGAAGCCAAAAAAAGAGGTTTGCAAGTGCCTGATTATAAAGAAGATAATCTGGAAAAAAGTAAAATTATAGACTCAAACAGGCTGATTTCTGTTAAAAACTACACTTTTACTACAACGTTATAGTTAACGTACACAACGAAAAATTCCATTTTCACAACAAAGTAAGGCGATTTGTGTTAACAAAAAGCGCATTTCATCGATTAACACGTAACTTTAATATATAATCAATAAATATTTTGCCATGGAAAAATCAAGTTTAAGGGCTAAGATTCTCAATGAGATCGAAAATCTTGTCACCGGAAGTACCAAGCAAAAAGTTGCGCGTAAGTACGAGAACCTCCATGTTGCAATTCTGAAAAATCATTATAATGCAGCAGAGGTTTCAATCGACTATCACAGAAAAAGGGTGAAAATGGATATTGTAGTCGATGACAAAGCGTATGATCCGAAAAAGGTCAATACGCATATTCCGATCTTGTACGCGAACCTTTTGTTCATGAACCTTTCTGAGTTTTTGAAGTCTTGTATCGACAAAGATTCGAAGAGTCTAGCTATTTACGCTAACCTTCTCAAATCTTTTAAAGATAAAGGGGCTAATTACACGATTGCTTAGAGCTCAACAACAAACCAACATATCAGAAAAAGGGGTGCCGCAAAAAGGCATCCCTTTTTTATTGCCAATTTTAAAGGTTTTATTAACAGGTTTACACAGATAATTTTAATAGTTTAGCGCACCAAAAATCAACATAATGAAAAAATTAGTATTTGTACTGGTGTTTCTTATTGGCTTTGCTACCTCTGCCCAGACCAATTCAGAACTTCAAAAACACTATGAGGCTTTTTATAAAGAAATGAGGCTCCAAGGTGATATAGACGGGGTGGTCAATGCCCTTACTCATTTGAATGTTCTTTCTCCTTCGCAGGCACGTAAAGATACATTGGCCTATGTCTATGCCAATGATAATCGGCATTTGCAAGCATTGAATACTATTGGTATAGAGAAACAAGATTCCGATTCGGATCTTGCCGTTCACGTCAAGGCAATTTCTCTAAAAGCCTTGAACCAACCGAAAAGAGCCCTTGAACAATTCGAATCGCTTTTCAAAAGAACTCCGAACGCCTATTTGGCTTATGAAATGGCCGACCTTAAAATTCAAACCGGAGACAATGCAGGAGCGTCAACCGACATTGAATACGGTCTTGCAAATGCCAAGGATGACCAAAAATATGCTTTTTACGAAAGGCAGCAGCCTTATGAAGTCTCTCTTAAAGCCGCCTTTATTCACTTAAAAGCGTTGGTGCAATACAACCTTGATAAAAATATCGATGTTGCAGTGGCCACCATTGATGAAGCTTTAAAAATAGACTCCAATTTTAACTTGGCAAGTCTGAGCAAGCAAGCCTTGGAAAGGAGAAAAAGTACACCTGAAGCAGCTGAAAAGAAAGAATAAATCTAACAGAAACTCATAAAAGGCGTGGAACTAACCGCGCTTTTTTTTGTTACAGACATAAAGAGCAACCGAAAAGTTGCGTATAATAAACTATTGTTTATATTTGCAACCATATAGTTGTGTATTAATCATAAAATGCTTCAATCATGAAAGATGTCATTACCAAAGAACAAATCTTAAATCATTCCATCGACAAAGTGTGGAATGCCATTTCAAAACAAGAAGAGATCTCGACTTGGTTCATCAATGCCGATTTCAAGGCCGAACCCGGCTATAAGTATACTTTTACGGCCAGTGAGGAGCAAGGTTGCACTCAAATTCAAGGTGTCGTCAAAGAGGCCGACCCCTATACCTTGGTCTATACTTGGGTAGTTCAAGGTACCGATACTGAAACTACTGTTAAATGGGCCTTAGAGGAAATTAATGGCCAGACCAAATTGGTATTGGAACATTCAGGAATATCGAACTACCCAGGAGAATCGGCGATAACTATGTTCGGGCATTTTGGTAAAGGTTGGGACAATTGTTTTAACCTACTTACCGAATATTTAATCAAAGAAGTACATGCAGGATAAAATCACAAGAATTTTAAAAGCTGTTGCCGACCCTACCAGGCGCGAAATTTTTCACGCTTTGGTGGTGGCAACAGCCCTTCCGATAACACAAATATCAAATCAATTTGACATTAGTAGGCAGGGAGTAACAAAACACATAAAAACATTGGAAAATGCCGGTCTGGTGCAAATCAGTACCAAAGGAAGAGAGCGATTTTGCTATGCAGACGTCAAACCTTTGAAAGAGGTAAATAAATGGTTAAAATTCTATGAGCAATTCTGGAGCACCGCTTTAGGAGATTTAGGCTCATACTTGGACAACAAATCCTGAAAACCGTCTCTATTCTCCGTTTTTTTGTTCAACGAACCGATAAAGGTTGTCAATTGCCTGCTGAGTGTTTTTACCGAATAATTTTCGAACAAAGAGTCTTGTTGCAATTTTTTTTAAGAGAGCACGGGCTTCTAAATAATTTTCAATTTTGAGTCTACATGTTGATTCGGAAGTCGGGTCGATGATGTAAAACTGGTAAGCCGCATCAACCGGAAGTGGACTCATTGTCATCTCACCGTAAATAAGCTGACCCATCTCAACCTCTTTGGTGACCGCTACAAAGTTCAAGTGCTTGCCATTGATTATACAAAATGCCCTAAATTGACACGGGGGGGTATTCCGATATGATTTTGGGGATACGGGAGGTATGACTCCCTTATTGCCAATGTACACCTTGGGCCATGATTTTGTTCCCGCCCCTATTCATGCAGGTGGGTTGCGTTACCACGGTGCCGGTGTAATTGTGAGTCAATTATTGAAGGATAAATTAATCGAGGCCGTGGCACATGACAATATCGAAGTGTTCGAAGCAGGAGTGCTTTTTGCAAAGACCGAAGGTATTATTCCCGCACCGGAGGCAAATCATGGTATTGCGACGGTCATTGCCGAAGCGCAAAAATGTAAAGAAGAAGGAGTTTCAAAAACCATCTTGTTCAATCTATGTGGACATGGCAACTTCGATATGAAGGCCTATGACGATTATTTCGATGGAAAAATCGTCAAACACGAATTGTCACAAGAGAAAATCGACGCTTCTATTGCGGGATTGAATACTCCGGAAATTCCCTAGAAAACAAAGAGGGTGTCTAAAAGTCAATTTAAATTCGTTTGTCAGGTTGAGCCTTTCGACCAAGATCAAGACAGGCTTTGTCGAAACCGATTGTTGATTATCAACAAGTTAAAGTATTTCGACAGGCTCAATATGACATTGAGCTATACTTCTTAGACACCCTCTTTGTTTTTCAATCCGAAGAAAACCTACATAAAAGCATCCTCTTGCTTATAGGCATCGATAACTGCTTGTTCTCCTTCTTTGCCTTCTTTCGAATTTCCGTGCTCCATCCCCAGAACGCCCTCAAAACCTTTTTCATAAATCCACTTAAAGACATTCTTATAATTGATTTCACCAGTGGTCGGTTCTTTTCTTCCGGGGTTGTCACCAATTTGTATGTATGAGATTTCATCCCAGGTAAGTCCCATATTATGAATTAAGTGGCCCTCGGTTTTTTGCAGATGGTAGATATCATATAGTATTTTGCAAGCAGGACTGTCCACTCCCTTGCAGATCATATAAGTCTGATCGGAATTTTGCAAATACAAGTTGGGGGAGTCTGAAAGTGGTTCAAGAACCATTACCAAACCATGGGGTTCGAAAATTTCTGCACCTCTTTTCAGAGCTTCAATGACATTGGCATCTTGAACACCGATGGGCAGCTTTCTTTCAAATCCGCCAGGTATGACGGTCATCCATTTGGCATTGACGCGTTTGGCGACTTCGACCGCCCTTTTACATCCATCTAAAAAGATATCGATATGCTCTTGTTTGCCGGCTGCAAGCGTATTTGCCATATTGCCCCCTTTGTCAACAACAAAGACACCCATGGTCATGCCACGTTTGGCAAGGGTTTCGCCCATCTTGGTTTGTAGGGCTACATCTCGCCTCATCATGAAGTTGTCCTCAAAAGCGGTAAACCCCTGATCGGCCATGAAATTGATTTGATCGATTGGGTCTTCCCCGGCATGGTTTTCGAACATCCCCACATGCGGAGCGTACTTTAAGTTGAATTTGTGAGGAGCGTTGATTTCTAATTCATTGGCATTTGCAAAAACTCCTCCCATAGCTAAAGCTCCGGTTGTGAGTGCGGTTTTTTGGATAAAGCTTCTTCTTTTCATTTGGTTGAATCATTAGTTGAAATACTCCGTTTTGAAAGTGATATTTTCGGAATTCGAAAAACATTCCGATTTTTATAATTATTCGTAACTAATCAGTATTGGCGGGAAAAGTTAAAATATTGAAAATCAACTTGCCGTTGAATTTAAACGCAAAGTTCGCCAAGATTTACGCAAGGTACGCAAAGTCATATTATATTGGTTTTAAATACTTTGCGAACCTTGCGATTTTTCCTTGCGCGCTCCTTGCGTTTAAATTTTCGTTCTGATACTCCCAGAGGTCGGCTCTAAAGCTTGATGCTGATTAGTTACCAATAATCCTTTTAAAAAGAACTATATTTTTGAATCTAAATACCTAAGTTTGAGCATGCATTTAAAGTGACCAAGCTTTTCCACCGCTCAATTCTTGTGTGTCCCCGCAAGCAATATATTCTCCTGGCATCGGAAGATAGGCCAATACCTCTTCCCCGATGTATTCTGAAGTTTTATAGCCCCAAATCGTCATTCCTCGAAGGTTACTTGCAAATGCATAAGCTGCAACATCGTCACTGATATCGCCTCCTCCACCTGAATTGACTCCCCCCTCGTCTGCTCCCGCCAAAGCTTTCATATAATCTGCAATAGCTTCCTCATTTTGGGTTTGCTGTTCTTTTGAAATTTTCAAGGTGCTTGCGACCATTGGCTCCAAATCTTCTTCACTGAGGTTCCCAGCTTTTTCTTTTCCTGAACCTTTTAATGTTTTATCAAGAAATTTCCCCATTGCCATCTTGAAAAAATCTTGCTGCTCTTTATCCATCGCTTCATTAGCGAACTTGTCGATAAAAAGATGTACTTGGGTCTCTGAAGCCGATGGTGTGTCTGTAGCGGGCAAAATAATATCCACCAACTTGGTCAACGCCGAACCTTGATCCGCGGTAAAGAAATCGGGAATCCATTCTACAACGGCTTCGCTCTTGCAGCTTTGCATAATACTTATCAAAGTCGGGGTCGCCACGGTATAGCCCATGGCCATACCCATATTCTTGAGTGCTTTTCTTCTATCCATTATATATTTCCTCTTTTAAGTTGTTTGGCCGCGTGATTCGCAGCTCTTGCCGTAAAGGCCATATAGGTCAATGATGGGTTTACGCAACTTGCAGAGGTCATAAAAGAACCATCTGTAACGTATACGTTACGTACATCATGTAAGGCGTTGTTACCGTTCAAGACGGAAGTCCTTCGGCTACGGCCCATTCGTGCCGTACCCATTTCATGAATGCCCAGACCCAAGGCACCTGGCCTATCGAAAGGTTCAACATCGCGAAGCCCGGCTTTTTCAAGCATTTCTACTGCAGACTCTTTCATGTCTTTTCGCATGTTCCATTCGTTCTCTTTGAACTCGGCGTCGAAAGTTACCGTGGGTAGGCCCCACTGATCTTTCTTGTCGTAATCCAAGGTCATTCTATTATCTTCATACGGAAGCACCTCCCCAAATCCGCCCATTCCGAATGTCCAACCTCCCGGTTTCAAAATAGCTTCTTTCAGGCCCTTGCCATGTGAAAGTTCTGCAATGGTTTCGTCCCAATTGCCTCGTCCGGCGCCTCCTTGGTATCCAAATCCACGTGTATAATCTTTTCTATTGGTGCCACTTCCCAAGTTTCTAAATCTTGGAACGTATATTCCGTTTGGTTTTCTCCCCTTATAGTATTTGTCTTCAAAGCCATCGAATTTTCCGGCAGCTCCAACTCCCAAATGATGATCCATGATATTTCGCCCCAACTGGTCGGAATCATTCCCCATTCCGTCAGGAAAGCGGTCAGACTTTGATTGCATTAAAATCGACGTGGATGCAATTGCCGAAGCACATAGAAAAATAATCTTTGCTTTGAATTCATGGGTTTCCTTGGTCTCCCTATCGATAACTTTGACACCCGTTGCTCGTTTGGTATCGGCATCATAAATCACTTCATGCACGATCGAATCGGGTCGAAGGGTCATGTTCCCTGTTGCTTCCGCAGCAGGCAAGGTAGATGAAAGACTGCTGAAATAAGCCCCAAAAGGGCATCCGCGGATACATCGATTTCTATATTGACATCTTGTTCTTCCATCTCCAGCGAATTGTTTGTCGCTATTTATATGTGCAACACGGCCAGCTGTAATCACTCGACCATCAAAATTCTCGGATACTTTCTCTTTTACATGTTGCTCAACGCAATTGAGTTCCATCATCGGCTCAAATTGTCCATCCGGGAGTTGCGGCAAGCCCAAAGTTTCTCCGGTTACGCCGATATAAGATTCAACTTTGTCGTACCAAGGGGCAACATCCCTATAGCGAACAGGCCAATCAACGCCATTTCCGTCATTTAGGTTTGCCTTGAAATCGATATCGCTCCAGCGATAACTATGACGCCCCCATTGCAATGAACGACCGCCTACATGGTAACCACGCATCCAGTCGAAACGTTTGATTTCATTATATGGGTGTTCAAGGTCATCTACGAACCACATATTATTGGCAGCATTGGTTGTGTAACCCGTTCTATGCTGTTTTTCTTGTTTGGCGATCATCTCTTGGGTAGGCTGCCCAGCGTTGGGGAAATCCCATGGATCTAGGTTAGCGGTTTCATAGTCATCACGATGTTTTACCATTCTGCCCCGCTCCAGAACAAGGGTCTTAAGTCCGTTTTCGCAGAGCTCCTTGGCGGCCCAGCCACCACTTATTCCCGTGCCGACGACAATGGCATCATAAGATTCTTGTTGTTCGTTGTAATAGAATTTGCTCATAGAATGAATTGTTTATCGCCTAAATTTATTAAATATTAAATTAATTTTCTACTTTTAAATGCTATACTTCCAACGAGCTTCGCACTATGGCGATTTGATAAATCTAAATATACTCATGGCACATGAAAAATCGGAGAATTTAGGATGCGTATTTTAGTTTCTAACAAGGCAAAATTATTAAGCATAGCCGTAGCTACGGTTAATAATTTTTAGCTACGGTTAATAATTTTAACGCCGTTAGAGGCTAAAAGACGCTTATAAAAATTCGGGTTTTCATGTGCCATGAGTATAATCGAACAACAACTAACTAATTGTAAAATGAAACGAAACAATATGGTTCATAAGAGTTATTTTCTAAGTACCCTCTTGCTGGTAATGGTACTATCGTCTTGTAAAGACACCAAGAAAAAAGAGGTAGAACAGGTAGCGACCGAAGAAACCACACTGGAAACAAAAGAACCGTTTTTTAAACTTTCGCTGGCCCAGTGGTCGATACATAAAATGATAATGAACGACAGTGTCGATCCATACACTTTTGCCGAAAAAGCCAAAAATTGGGGATTTTCAGGATTGGAATATGTTAGTCAACTATATCCCGCTGATTTGAAAGACAATGAATATTCGCCGGAAGCTATGGCTACCTTTGTTGAAAAATCGAACGCCGAGGCCAAAAAACATGGCCTACAAAACGTTTTGATAATGATCGATGGACAAGGTGACTTGGCCGTTAGCGATGCTGTTGAAAGAAAAGCCGCGGTAGAGCGTCATCATAAATGGGTAGATGCCGCCGCGGCAATGGGGTGCCATTCCATTCGGGTCAATCTTCATGGAGAAAGCGATCCTGAAAAGTGGCACGCAAATTCGGTCGACGGACTGACCCAACTTTCGACCTACGCAAAGAGCAAAAATATCAATGTCATTGTTGAGAATCATGGCGGACTTTCGTCGAACGGAGCGATGCATGCAGCAGTAATGAAAGCAGTTAATTTGGATAATTGTGGCACCTTGCCCGATTTCGGCAACTTCTGTATCACTAGAAAAAAAGATAGTCGGGATTGCGAAGAGATGTACGATATCTATAAAGGGGTTACTGAACTGATGCCCTATGCGAAGGCAGTGAGTGCCAAGTCGAACGAGTTCGACGCAGATGGCAATGAGATCAAAATCGACTATGTAAAAATGCTGCAGATCGTCAAAGATGCTGGTTATAACAGTTATATCGGTGTCGAATACGAAGGCAGTGGGCTTAGCGAGGAGCAAGGCATCATCGCCACCCGAGACCTTATGCTGAAGGCGGCAAAAGAAATGAAATAGTACCAACCTACACATAACCATAATAACAGGTGAAAATCTTTTTTAACCAGCTTTTCGATTATAATTTTTATTGCAATAAAAAACTGATCGAGTTGTGCTCGGCTACGGATAATATACCTGAAAAAAGTGTCGAACTCTTTTCTCACCTATTGAACGCACATCATATCTGGAACGCAAGAATTCTGGGTAAAATCAGCGAACTTGAAGTTTGGCAAATTCATGCCATCGAAGATTGGGGCGATATTCATTACGAGAATCAACGCAGCTCTTTTGATATAACTTCGAATACAGATAATTTCGACGGACGTATCGATTATGAAAATTCAGAGGGGCGCTTGTTCACGAATACCCTTCAAGACATTTTGTTCCACATTGTCAATCACTCGACACATCATCGAGGGCAGATAATGATGGACTTCAGACAGCATAGCATTGAACCGCTGCCGCTGGACTATGTTTATTACAAAAGATAAAAACTTTTTATGAACCCAGCGATCAGGGTGCAGCTTTCCGTAATGATGTTCCTCGAATTTTTTATTTGGGGCAGTTGGTTCGTGACCATGGGCATCTATCTTCCGAATACGCTGAACACCACAGGCGGTGAAATTGCCTGGGCCTATTCGACACAGTCATGGGGTGCGATATTGGCCCCTTTTATCATAGGCCTGATTGCAGATCGCTATTTTAATGCGGAACGAATTTTAGGTGTGATCCATTTGCTCGGTGCCGTTTTGATGTATTTGTTGTATAACGCTACGGACTTCACAATGTTCTACCCTCTTTTATTAGGATACATGATTTTGTACATGTCGACCTTGGCCTTGGTCAATTCGATATCGTTCAGGCAGATGAAAGATCCTGCAAAGGAATTTTCTACGGTACGGGTCTTTGGTACCATCGGATGGATCGCCGCAGGGCTTGCCATAAGTTATTTCAATTGGGATTCCCAAACCGGCATCTCTGAAGGAATCTTGCGAAATACTTTTTTAATGGCATCAATCTCCTCGGCGCTCTTGGGCATTTATAGCTTTACCTTGCCCAAAACACCACCTACGGTAGACAGGTCAAAGAAAAGGTCACTTTCTGAAATCATCGGGTTAGATGCTTTGAAGCTTCTGAACGACAAGAATTTCCTGATTTTCTTTCTGGCTTCTGTTTTGGTCTGTATTCCTTTGGCCTTTTATTTTCAACATGCAGGCCAATTTTTGGGTGAGGTCGGTATGACCAACCCTGCGGGAAAAATGACCTTAGGTCAGATTTCAGAGATTCTCTTTATGCTTTTGCTACCTTTCTTTTTTAAACGCTTCGGATTTAAAAACACCATTTTGATCGCCATGCTGGCTTGGGGGCTTCGCTACTTGTTATTCGCCTATGGCAACGCCGGGGAGCTTACGTTTTTGTTGTTAACGGGCATCGCTCTTCATGGCATCTGTTATGATTTCTTTTTCGTTTCGGGGCAGATCTATACCGACACAAAAGCAGGCGACACCTACAAAAGTGCCGCCCAAGGGCTAATTACCCTGGCGACCTACGGAATTGGAATGCTGATCGGGTTTTGGATCGCCGGAAAAATCACTGACATTTATATTGTTGGCGAAGGTTCACATTCATGGGGTACCATTTGGTTGTATCCGGCGGGGTTTGCATTTTTGGTAATGCTGTTGTTCGCCCTTTTCTTCAAAAATGAAAAAATCGAATATAAATCGTAGCTTTTTTATGTATGAACTGGCTTGAGACTTTTTAAATTAACAGAACTAATATTTTGACGAATTATTACGTATAAAACGAACACATTATGCCAAAAAAAATAAGATTAGGAGTTTTAGGAGGAGGGGGAGATTCCCTTATCGGGGTGTTGCACCGAGTGGCCTCTCAGATCAATGATAACTATCAAATCGTAGGCGCATGTTTTAATCCCGATTTTAAGGCCAATAAGGCATTTGCAAGGGAAATCGATGTGCCGTTGAATAGGATCTATAAGGATTTCGATACGTTAGTCGAGGAAGAAATGAAACTTCCGGAAGACGAAAGGATTCAGGTTTGTTCTATATTGACTCCGAATTTCCTGCATTTTCCGATGGCGAAAAAATTGCTTGACAATGGTTTTCACGTCATTTGTGAAAAACCGATGACCACTTCTTTGGAGGAAGCGAGAATCCTTCAAAAAGCACATAAAAAATCAGGAAAAGTTTTTGCGCTGACGCATACCTATACCGGTTACCCTATGGTACGCCAAATGCGCGAAATGATCAAATCCGGTGCCTTGGGAAAAATACATAAGGTAGATGCCAAATATTATCAGGGTTGGATCAATGAGATCATCCATGACAAGAAAAAACGAGCTACGGTCTGGCGTTTGGATCCCAAAAAAGCCGGGATCAGTTCTTGTATGGGAGATATTGGAGTACATGCTTTCAATATGGTAGAATACACTACCGGTCTCAAGGTAAAGGCACTACTTTGCGATTTCAATTATCTCTATAAGGATAATAAAATGGATGTCGATGGTACTGTCTTAATCCGGATGGATGAACATGTCAAAGGAGTCATTCGTAGTAGTCAGGTCGCAACAGGCGACGAGAACGGACTCGCCATATCGATTTATGGGTCAAAAGCTTCGCTCCATTGGGAACAGGAAAATCCGAATTTCCTCTACATTAAAAGCGACACCCAGCCCATGCAGGTGTACAAACCTGGGCATGCCTATAATACCAAATTGTCATTGGAAGGTACCAAGTTGCCGGCCGGCCACCCAGAAGGAATCTTTGATTCCATGGCTAATATCTATTTAGGAGCTGCCAAGGCTATTCGTGGAAAGAGATATAACGATGGCGAATTCCCGACCATGGAAGATGGTGTTCGAGGTATGGCGTTTATCGAGGCCACAGTTCAATCCCATAAGAAAAAGAATATTTGGGTAAAAATGATAAAATAGACATCTTTACATAAGGCCTAACAGGTTTCCACTTGTCCGCCGAAGGAGGAAAACCTGTTAGGTCTAGAAACCTAACGTATAGTGGAATGCTCACTGGAATATCACGAAAAGTGCTACCTGCCGTCAAAGACCTTTTCGAATTCTTGACATACAACGATCATACTTTCTCGTGGTACTCGGCCAAAAGGTTCAAGCTCACGGACGTAGTAATCCCAATGAACTTTTTTCCAATAATCAAGCGATTTATCTCCTTCGCCCTCAAATCTGGCGTACTCTTCGTCAATGCTAAAAAATGGTCTTAATCTCACTTTGGTCGTTCGCACAATGCATTGTGCTTCGCCTTTCCAATCGGTTATGACCAAAAAGTCACCCTTTTTAGGCAAGGCTTCCTTGCGATATTGTAACCCCAACAACGAATCGGAAGTCGCCTTTTTTATGCCTTTCTTGACCAGTTTTACGCAGGTATTGGCATCTTCTTCATTGTCGCAAAAATGAATTGTTTTTGGAGGTTCGTGAAAGGCATCCTCAAGGTGGGCATCCAAGTAATCGCCCCACATATTTCTAGCAGATTTATTTTCGATCATAAATTCGAGTTAATCAGAACCGTGCCCGTCTTAGGCAAAATTGAAAACAAGGGCATTAAATAAGTCATTTGCCGTTGATTTCTTAGATTTTAATCGATTAATCTTATTATGTTAACGTTGTATCACCTTCAAAAGTGTTTTGAAATTTAAGAAAACTTTCCCGATTTAAATTCCTTTGCGGCATGATTTGCGGCCCTTGCCGTAAATGCCATGTAGGTCAAAGAGGGATTCACGCAACTCGATGAGGTCATAAAGGCCCCGTCTGTGACATATACATTCGGCACCAAATGTACTTGATTGTTCTTGTTCACAATCGATGTTCTTGCACTATGCCCCATTCTCGCACCACCCATTTCATGAATACCAAGACCGGGATATGATGATTCCTCATAAGGTTGAACGTCTTTGAAGCCTGATGCCTTGAACATCTCAGCGATATCCGTCACGATGTCTTTTCGCATGTTGTATTCGTTCTCTTTGAATTCAACATCGAAATCCAATTGGGGCAGACCCCACTTATCCTTTTCCGTAGCACTCAAAGTGACCCTATTGTCATCATAGGGTAAAAACTCCCCAAAACCGGTAACCCCGATTTGCCATTGGCCCGGTTTTAAAATGTGTTCTTTCAAATCGGCTCCATAGCCCATTTCGGCAATCCCTTCGGACCAATCGCCACGACTTGCGGTACCTTGATATCCGAATCCACGTAAATAACCTTCTCTTTTGGTCTTCTCGTCCAAGTTTACAAAACGCGGAATATAGAAGCCGTTTGCCCGTCTACCTTTATAATATTTATCTAAAAAGCCATCAACTTTCGCCCGTGCGCCCAACTTGTAGTGATGATCCATAAGGCCTCGACCTAATGCATCTGAATCGTTACCTAATCCGTTAGGGAAACGCCGCGATTTCGATTGCATCAATATTCCAACGGAAGCCATAGCCGAAGCGCATAAGAAGATGACCTTGGCTTTGAATTCAAGCTTTTCATGGGTCTCCGTATCGATAACCCGAACACCTGTCGCCTTTTTCGTTTTATCGTCGTAAATGACTTCGTGTACGATTGAGTTGGCCCTGAGCGCCATTTTTCCGGTTCGTTCCGCTGCCGGAAGCGTCGAAGAATTGCTGCTAAAATATCCCCCGAAAGGGCAACCTCGCCGACAACGATCTCTGTTCCGACAAACCCCACGACCCTCAAAGGTTGCATTCGGGTCGGTAATATGAGCGGTTCTGCCAATAGTGACCAACCGCCCGTCATCAAACTTTTCAGAAACGGCATCCTTAAATTTCTCTTCGACACAATTGAGCTTCATGGG
>QIJL01000149.1 GCA_003232435.1 Flavobacteriales bacterium
AGTAAATGCGGTGGAATTTTATCAAGGTCGGTATCCAATCCGATACAGAGAAAGGATTTTTTTGCGTGCATTTGGCTAATTAAAAATTCGGTTGTCATCGGTCTGAGTTCCGGGTTATTGATTATTAGGTTATTAATGCGAATCAAGAGTTGAGAATCACTTTCAGTCCACTAGGTGGTTCGGCTAAAGCCGAACAGTAGGTATCCCATTCATCCACAGCTTAAAAGCTGTGGCAATTTTCACAAAAACCCGTGACCTGATCAATACTGTTTTCTTTTCAACTGCCTCCCCAGACCCGCCTACTATGCCTACGACAGGCTCGCCTACCGGCAGGTAGGTTTATCCGGAGGCAGAAATGAGAACTAGAGGGGCTTTGGCCCAAAACAATGGCTTTTAAGTTTCTAAATGAAAATAAATTTCAACCCTAGATTCACACTATTAGAGACTGTTTTGAAATATCTCGATTATTTTCTTATAGCCTCTTTTTGCGCATAACGTCGTTAAAATTTTGAACCGTAGCCCTGCTATGCCTAGTTCTGCATCAAAAATAGGCTATAACAATTCTAACGACATATTTCAAAACAGTCTCTTAGTTAAAAGCAGGGAGTTTTGAACCTTGAACATTTCTTTCCGACTGCCTACTGTAACCGCCAACTTTCGACTTGTCATTTCAAATTACCTCTTTTGGCAATTTGAAATGGATCTCAGTCAATAACCTCGGGGCAAGCCCACGAGGCATGGAAAAGGAAAAAACCTTTAGTCATTTCGATGCAAGCATCGGGGAATTAAACCCACTGGTGGGATTAAAAAATTTCCGAAGCTTCTTTTAACTTCTCTGTATTCTCGACCAAACTCAACTCATCGATGATCTTTTGCACATCGCCGTCAATGATATTCTGCAAATCGTAAAGCGTGAGTCCGATTCGGTGATCGGTAACCCTACCTTGCGGATAATTGTATGTCCTGATTTTTGCCGATCGGTCTCCACTACTGACCTGTGAATTTCTTTTGGCTGCATCTTCTTCCTGCTTTTTGGCCAGTTCAAGGTCGTACAAGCGAGAGCGCAAAACACGAAATGCCTTGTCCTTGTTCTTATGTTGCGATTTTTGATCTTGGCACTGGGCGACTAATCCCGTCGGGATATGTGTCAAACGAACTGCGGAATATGTCGTGTTTACCGATTGTCCTCCTGGGCCTGATGAACAGAAAAAATCGATTCGAACATCCTTCGGGTCTATTTGCACATCAAAATCTTCGGCTTCGGGAAGCACCATTACCGTTGCGGCACTGGTATGTACCCTACCCTGTGTCTCGGTCTGCGGAACCCGTTGCACACGGTGTACGCCAGCTTCGAATTTCAAGGTTCCGTAAACATCCGTACCGGCTACCTCGAACTGAATTTCCTTATAGCCTCCGCTTGTGCCCTCACTTAGGTCAATCACATTTGTTTTCCAACCTTTTGATTCACAGTATTTTGTGTACATTCGGAACAAATCCCCCGCAAAAATACTGGCCTCGTCTCCGCCTGTTCCCGCCCGGATTTCCATGACGACATCTTTGGCATCTTCAGGGTCTTTCGGAATCAACATGAGTTTGATTTCTTCCCCTAACTTTGGAAGGCCTTCCTTTGCTTCCTCTAATTGCATTTTAGCCATTTCCAACATTTCAGCATCGCTTCCATCGGAAATAATCTCCTCGGCCTCTTCAATATTATTTGAAAGTTCGATGTACGATTCTCGCTTGTCCATCAAATTTTTAAGATCCTTGTATTCCTTTGTCAATTGCACATAGCGCTTTTGATCCGAAATGATATCGGGCTGTATGATCAGGTCTGAGACCTCATCGAATCTTTGCTTTACTACGTTCAATTTATCTATCATCTAACATGCAAGCTTGGATAGCGAATTTACGATAAATACATTTAAAATTTATCTTGTTCGCACCATCGGAAATTCTAATTTTCCAATCTAAAACCAACTTTAAAAAGATCAAATCTACTTCCTCAAAAATGGGTATTCGAAACTGATAAAAACAAAGAAAGATCTGGAAAACTAGGGGTATTTAAATTTGGATTGAATTCGAAATAATGATCACGGCTCGATTTCAAACAAAACACCCTCACTTTTGTACATCTCGTTTGCGTCATCGACGATAATAACCTCGGTTTCCGCTAGTTGATTGATCAATGTAAGTCCGTCTTCTTTACCAAGTATAAAAACTGCAGTGGCCAAGGCATCACAATGTTCTGCTCTTTTGGAAAAAATAGTCACGCTACTGATTCCAGAAGAAGGGTAGCCCGTTCGCGGATCGATGATATGCGAATAGCGTTTACCCTCAAAATTCACGAACTTTTCGTAGTTGCCCGAAGTCGCTACTGAAGATTCCACTACCGGGAGCCATGAAAAAATCTTGTCCTTGTTTTTTGGGTTCGCAATGCCAATCAGCCATTTTTCGCCGCTGGCCTTCGTTCCCCAAGTCGTCAAATCACCACCTGCATTTATTATTCCGGCAATAACCTGTTTTGAAACAAGAAGGCTCTTAGCTTTATCCGCGGCATACCCTTTTCCTATTGCCCCAAAAGAAATTTTCATTCCCTTTTGTTCTAAGAAAACGGTTTGGGCATCCCTGTCAAGGATAATTTTTTCATGTCCGATTTTTGATATCGAATTTTCAATCTGCTCTTGGGTCGGCAGGTATTTCATGCTGCCATCGAATTTCCAGACTTTGTCTAGTGAAGAATAAGTGATGTCAAAAGCACCATCGGTAAGATAAGAAAACTGTTTGGCACGTTCTATCAAATTAAAAAGCTCAAGACTTACTTCTACTGGCTTTATGCCTGCGTTTTTATTAATAAGCGAAGTCTCTGAATTGGAATCCCAGGCAGATATCAATTTCTCGATACGTGAAATTTCGGCTATGGCTTCTTCAATGTTGATGTGACCAAGTTCTTCATTCGTGGAAACGACGGTTATATCAAACCTACTTCCCATTAACTTCAGGGTCTTATGAGAAGAGACATATTTCTGTTGACCCTGCGCTCCGAATAAAAAGAAAAATAAAAAGAGGGAAGCAAAAAATCTCACTTAAGAAAAGAATTTAAATGTGAAATGTATTCTGTCGGTATAATCTTCTTGTATGCCGTTTGCCCTAACACTTTTTCGCTTTTACTTAGTACCACAACCAAAGGAAAATGTCCTTTTGGGTTAAAAGATTCTGCCAAAGCTTTGTTTTGCGTTTCTAATCGCTGATCCAGTTTATTGCTTTTTTTTCTAGGGAAATCGGCTTTATAAAGAATATAATTCTCCTTTGCATATGACTTAAATTCTGTTGACTGCCATATTTCTTTATCAAGTTTTATGCACGGAGCGCACCAATCGGAACCTGAAAACACCAAGATAATAGGTTTATTTTGGTGTTCGGCACAAGAAAGTGCTTCAGAATAGCTGACCTGCCATTCTTGACCTAACATTATAGACGAGCATATTAAGAATGCGAAAACAACAAAATACTTCATGATCATTTAGAGCCTGTTTAAGAATTCGTCAATTATTTTTTTATGCCCCTTTTTGCGCATTATATCGTTAAAATTTTGAACCGTAGCTACTGTTATGCTTAAAAATTTTACCTCATACTGCATCAAAAATGACCTATAAAAATTCTAATCACAAATTCTTAAACAGGCTCTTAGTGCGGTAAAATCAATGCCAATTATTCAAAAACCTGTAGAATATTGTTCGAAACCTCGGTCATATACACTTTCAAGGGTTTTGGAGGGTTGCTATCAACTTGGTTTAAAGGGGTGCCATTTTCTTCGAAACGAGAACCATGCACATCGCAATAAAAGATACCGCCGTCTTGATCCACATAACGAACTTGATCGTACGCTTGATGGCTGCAAACTTGACTGACGGCAATAAATTGTCCTTCCAGGTTTTTAACTACTACGACCAGATTCTTTAAGATAAAACCTCCATTGGTAGCCAATTCGCTTGCTTCTGAGGAGGCAAGGTCAATCGTAAAATCAACATTGGTAGGCTCTTCAACTATATTTCCGATCGGTTCATCATCTTTAGAGCATCCTTGAACACAAGGGAAGGTCAGGGCAAAAGCCGCACCGACGCCTAAACTTCTTAAAAATTCCTTTCTTTCCATAGCTTTGGGGTATTTATTAAAGAAACGTTCAAAACGCCTTAATCGTATACTTTAATAAGTAAACGTACCCTGTTCGCTACTGATGGTTAGCTTTTTAAGCGAATTTTCTTCGACTTTCCCTATAATACGTGCATCGACACCGAAATTTTTTGAAATTCGGATCAAGTCTCCCGCCACCTGCGGATTTACATAGATTTCCATTCGATGGCCGCAGTTGAAGACTTGATACATTTCTTTCCAATCGGTACCAGATTGTTCTTGTATCAATTTGAACAAAGGTGGAACGGGGAATAAATTATCTTTTATAATATGGAGGTTATCGATAAAATGAAGGATTTTCGTTTGCGCCCCACCGCTGCAATGCACCATACCATGTATTTCTTCGGATGTATATTTTTCAAGGATTTTTTTAATGATCGGAGCATAAGTGCGCGTTGGGGAAAGCACCAATTTTCCTGCATCCAACGGAGAATTCTCAACAGCATCGGTCAATTTTTTTTGTCCGGAATACACCAACTCGTCAGGAACGGAAGCATCAAAACTTTCCGGATATTTCTCGGCCAAATATTTTGAGAAAACATCATGTCGAGCGGAAGTCAATCCGTTACTGCCCATTCCGCCATTATATTCCTTTTCGTAGGTGGCCTGGCCGAAGGAGGCCAAACCGACGATAACATCGCCAGCTTTAATATTCGCATTATCGATGACAGTTGCCCTTTTCAGTCTTGCGGTAACCGTCGAGTCTACGATTATAGTCCGCACCAAATCGCCAACATCCGCTGTTTCGCCTCCGGTGGAATGCATGGTAATGCCATGTTCCGCCAAATCGGATATCAATTCTTCAGTACCATTGATAATCGCTGAAATAACTTCGCCGGGAATCAAATTTTTATTTCTTCCTATGGTAGAAGAAAGCATGATGTTATCAACTGCGCCGACGCAGATCAAATCATCGATGTTCATGATCAGGGCATCTTGGGCAATACCCTTCCAAACGGAAATATCTCCAGTTTCCTTCCAATACATGTAAGCGAGTGAAGATTTGGTACCTGCACCATCTGCATGCATGACCAAACAGAAATCATCATCATTCGTCAAATAATCGGGAACTATCTTGCAAAAAGCCTTCGGAAAAAGTCCTTTGTCGATATTCTTGATAGCGTTATGTACATCTTCCTTCGAAGCCGAAACTCCTCTCTGACTATATCTTTCGCTTGTCGATAAGCTCATGAAAAACAATTTGTGGCAAAAATAGGGGAATCCTATAAAATAAAAAATTTCTTGAAACTGACTATCCTCGAGGCGGAGCCATATAGGTATTTCGCCAGTTTCATCCCGATGGCCTATCGGGACCGAAATTTGGTATTTTGCCTCACCCGAAACTGTAAAAAGGCAGTTCCGATCCGCCTATGGCGGAAGAGGTAAATCGGAAACCCCGAGGCAGAGCCGCCTAATCTCAATCGAGAAAGATGGCTGCAAAAGTTCAAGTTGATCTTAGATCGTTATTCCCAATTGGGCATAAAGGCATTGGTAAAAAGTGCCTCTTTTTTGTTAAAATCAGTATCATCTTTAGTCCGGTAAATTCTCCTTTCCGAAAGACCGTCGTTAGAAGTATTTACAAAAATGATCGATCCATCATCTGGAGAGTATTTGGCATCGAGATCATTGGTTCCGGCATCTTTATCGGTATCAACCTCAGTCGCAGCATTCGTTGCTAGATCATATTCGAAAATTCGTGAATCCAATTGACGATATCCGGTATTTTGGACACCAGACATATCTCTGGTATAAAGAACCTTTCCGCCATCAGCAGAAAAATCAATACCACCCAAACCTCCTTGTTGACCAGTTATCACAACTTCCTGCTCGGTATCCGTGGTAACATTAACTACTGTAATTCTGGCATTGTATCCATTGACGTCGTTAGTCTTTATGACGACAAGGTCGTTTACCGGATTAACAGCTATTTCAGAGATTAGGGATGTACTGGCAACTGAATAAACCATTTCGATACCAGAACCGTCTTGATTAATCGAGTACAATTTGTTGAAATTCGGAAAGTAGAATTTAGCCCCATCATCGTACCATGTAAACTCCAATTCATCTTGCCTAAAACCTGCCACGGGAACATTGCTAGTTACCTGATTCAATTCCGTACCGTCGGCGTTCATCGTAAATATGTGGGTTTCCCCCCCAACCGATCTTAGGAAAGCAATCTTGTTTACGGTATTGTTTTTTGAAGGACGATAACTATTCAAGCTAGAGCTTGTAAGCTGTATTTCATTTTGATCCAATTCTTCATCGGTTTCACCAATGGGGTCAGATCCCGAAAATATGACATTGTTTCCGCTAATATTTCTAACATATAGGAATCGGTTCGCCGCACCCCCATTTGTAACAAAGCCGCCCAATTCACTTTGAACAGGAATATTGACTCCATCGCTCGCTGAAATTTGCCAGAAATAATTGTTGCCAATAGCTAAATTATCAATTACCAAAGTGGTGTCTTGTAAATCGTTATACGTAGTTATTTCATTTGTCGATCCATTTCTCAATTCGAGTATATAGTTAATTTCATCGTCATCATTTTTCGAAGACGACCATACGAATTCAGCCTCTGAACCAATATTCTCGGCCCCATCTTGGGGAAACAACAACATGGGAGAAAGTGGTGCGACATTGTTCACTTCTACGGAATCAAGCTCAAAAACGATGTTCACCGATTTTCCTTGTAAGATACTGGCTGCTTCAAAGGCCGTTTGAAATTCGGTCAATTCAGCCTGAATCGAATATTCGCCAACTTGAATACTGTTGATTTCAAAATTACCCTCGGCATCGGTAAAGACGGTTGTGGATACTGGGGTGGAAGAAATCTTCACATTGGCCAAAGGAGCATTATCGCCTTTGGTAACTACCTTACCTGTTAAGGTGCCAAAAACATTCTCATCGACCGGCTCCTCAGAACATGCCACGGCCAAAATCAACACCCCAAGGGCCAAAAAGAATTGTGGAATATATTTTTTCATTTTTAATTTTTTAGCTGTGAATCAACCTTTATCAAGATTATCAAGTTCTACAGGGGTCTCAAATTTTTCGAGACTATCAGATTCATCTGTCATCTGAAAATTTCGACCTCCGAATTTATATTTAAGCCCTAATCCGAAATTGTAATAAAAGTCATCTCTCTTACCACTCATGATTCCGTCCAATTCATCTGAAAAGGTAAAGTTGCTCTCTGCGAACACTCGAATATCTATTTTATCCGATGCCCGATAATTAAGACCTGCGCCCAATTGTAATTTAGGGGCCGTTATTTTTGTGGGTTTTGAATCATCAATATTTCGTATGTCGAAAATTACGCCTCCTCCTCCGTAGATGTATGGCGCTAGATTATCATAGGGCAAAAGGTTTACCTCGAGATTGACCTGTGCCGACATATATTCCCTTGAAAAAGACTTTCCGCTTTTGAAATTCAAATAATCCATATTCAGCGCAAGACCTAACTTCGGACTTAAGGTGCGCAAATACCCGAAATTATAACCGGCCGCTAAAGTTTTGTTGCCAAGGTCACCGTTCAATCTCGAAGCCGTTCCGTTTGCCGTTATGGCGTCTTTTGATTTTTCGGTCGTTTGCCTTCTATCATATAACAATTGTGATTCTTCGAATTCTTTTTGGGCCTTATAGGCATCGATTAGTCTTTTATTGGTCAGGCCGCCATCTTTTGATGTCCAAAGACCTGCCTCTATGCCTTCGACAATTAGGGCCTCCACCGCTTTTTCAATGGCATCCTTCATTGCCAATTGGATCGGCTCGTTTTTGGTAAAACCAGTTTCAGCCTCTAAAAGCCTTTGAAAACTTACATATCGAAACAGACTGGCATCTATCGACTGTGATAAAATCGTTTTGGAAACATATACGGTTTTCAAAATCTTACCGTTGCTAGTTGAAACCGCCCTTAAATAAATCGAAATACGATCTTGACGATATTTAGTAGAAGCACCAGCTCCGAAATAACGGGCTCCTGCTCCGCCGGTAATGATGTTCGTATCATAGGAAACCACACCTCCCTCTAAAAGAATTCCTGCATATAATAAGGGTGGAAGTGCTGGTTGGGGAGAATTCGTGCTTCGGCCGAACTCGTCGCGCGTTGAGCGAATGATATTTCTTTCGTTCAATAAATTCCCTAGGTTTTCACGCTCAATGGGAGTGAACCACTTAGACTCTTCCAAAGCCTGAAGGAGTATTGTGGTAGCTCCTTGAGAAACGGCAGTGCTAAAGGTACTTCCACCTTCCTGTGCTTTGTATTGACCTGTTTGATCTTTGAAATTATATACACCGACAACCAATTCTTGATAGGGTTCCGGCAAATCACGTAAGATCTGTGTTTTAGATGCCAACTCCCCTATTCTAGCATCTTGCGGGGCGTAGGGCTGATTGAGATAAGCGCCACATCCTGTTAAAACAAGAGCAAGAAAGGGTATGGTAGTTCTGAAAATTCTTTGGAGCATGAGTAGGTGGATTAATTAGGAACGATTATCTGGGTCTGTTCGCCCGTCTTGGTGTCTAAAATGTTTATGACGAGGCCTTCACCGGTTTCAAAGATTTCGAGAGCCAAATCGCCCACGTTAAAAGAACCTTCTTTTAGTTCATCGCCGAGCTGTGAACCAAATACGTTTCTGGATAGACTACTCAACAATTGATTGTTCAAATTTTGCTGAAAGCGTTCTAGATCGGTCTGATCTTCTTGGACATTATTCGGGTCGGTAAAAGAGTTCTGCGCCTCGGCAGAACCCAACAACCACTGATAATTAAAAGTGTTGCCGCCAAAAGCGGAGTTAACCGGAGTGTAAACCAGCTGCTGTCCGAAACAATAGCTTGAAGCCAAAAATGCTAGAACAAAAATGATTTTTTTCATAGGGGCCTTGTTTTAATATTTTGTAATCTGGTCTTTGGTGTCTTTCAATCTCTGGAAATATGAATTCACACGGTAAATAGAATGATCCGCCATTGATTTTAAGTATTGGGTTCTGGGGTTGACAAAAAATTGTACCACCACTTCATCGCCCACAAGAACATTGATCTGGGTGGTATTGGCAATCGCCAAACGCTCTTCGATTTTTACGATTTTTTCTCCATTTATATTATTCGTTAAATAGGAAGAATAAAACATATCATAAAAATCGTTGCCGGCTTTTGTTTTTGTATCCTCTATTACCATTCCTCTTAAAATAAATCCATCTTCTTCAGTTTGTTTCATGTCTATATTACCTTTGGGCCTCACTAGGTCGTTGACCTCATCTTCTTCCCCTTCGATGCCATTCAATACCCTTCTATCCTTTCCTATAATCTTTTCATTCTCGTAAACCAGTAGAAGAATGATCGTTCTGTCATTTTCATTCACATTAATACTCGTATTCGATAGATTTTTTTTAACACCTGATTCCAATACAAATCGTCCTTCTTGCTTATTCGTGTTTTTATTTTTCCCGGACTTTATAACGGATAAGACAAAGCGCAAACTTTTGCTTATTTCCGTTTTATTATGTGCTGAACCGGCAATCTTTATAATGCTATTGTCTTGTACTTCAAGATCAATGGCCGCTGAAACATCGGTATTGTAGATTTGCGAAATCGATGGCAATGGAAAACACAATAGGCAAATAAAGATTCCAAAAGAATATTTCATTTTATACGTGTTTTGATTTGAATCAATTGAAATTTCGAATCGTAATCGTTTTTGAACTGCCTTGAAGGTTCAAAATTATCTTGTCGGTCAATGAATTGCTTCCGAAGATGACAACACCATTACCATTACCGTTTTGAATGATGCTTCTTTCCAAATTCAGATCGGGTGTATTTCCATATTCCATCAAAAAATTATTGTTTCCGTTTTGCACTAAATTGTGTACTACGGTTTTGCCGGCCACATCGATTTTTGCTCTGTTGGAGTTCCCATTTTGCAATAAATTGAATTCGCTATTCTTTGTCCGGATATTGGCAGAAGCCGAATTGCCAGAACCAATTTGCTGAATATAAATCGAATTCGACGTGATTGTTGGCAGGTTGACCTGCGCTTCTGAAACTGATCGAAGGTTTTCAGGTCCCAAACGCTCTACAAGCGCCGATGAAGTTTCTTGGGCATTTTCATCTTGACCAAAAGTCTGGCAAATGCACAAGAACAATACTAGCACTATCGTAATATTTTTTTTTAACATATTAGTGTCCATGATTTGGTTCTCTCTATTTTGAACATTAAAATTCGTAAACAATCCGACGGTTGAAAAAAAAATTGGCTCAATGCGCCAGTTATTCGCTTATCGGTTATTTATCAGTGTTTTATTGTTTAAAACCTAGTTTAAATTGAATAATGGGATGGTAAAAAATTACCATCCCATTTTAAACTTCAAAAATTTAGAGATCTAGAGTTTGACCTGAAATATTAGTTACTCTGTGTAACGGTTGTCCAATTGCCATTTCCGCTCTGTGAAAGACTGGAAATTAATCCATTCCCGGTTTGCGAAAGGGCAAAGGTATTGTTGTTACCATTTTGCCCGGAAAAATTAACGTTGCCATTACCGGTCTGCGAAATGGTCGAAGCATTATTATTGCCATTTTGCAATAATAAATTAACGTTGAAAGCTCCATTTTGGGTTACGGTCGCCTTATTGCCATTACCGCTCAATTGTGTTACGGAACTTATATTACCAAGACCATTTTGGCTTACGTCGGCCATGCCTCCGTTACCAAACTGGTTTATAGCACTAGCATTCAATCCACCTACTTGGTTTACCGTGGCGATATTATTATTACCTGCTTGGTCTATGCCACTAAGATTTACTAAGCCAGATTGATCTACTACGGCCTTGTTGCGATTACCAGACTGGTCGATGAAACTTCCGTTTGCAATAGTTTGGTCTACCGTAGCACTGTTTCCGTTACCGCCTTGATCAATAATGCTTGAATTTATACCTACTTGAGTTACCGTTGCATCATTTCTATTACCAGATTGGTCAATGAAACTACCTAATGGCAATGGAAGGACATCATTATGAAATTCTTGATCAACTGTGGCTGTGTTATCGTTACCACTTTGATCAATATCACTATAGTTTCCACCAATGCCAAAGCCCAAATTAATACCGTCTTGTGTTACCATGGCCCTGTTACGATTACCAGATTGGTCGATATAGCTTTCATCCAAATCACCGGCAGTTTGGTCTACAATCGCCGTATTGTCATTGCCCATTTGATCTATCGTACTTTCGTTTCTAGATCCAGCTTGGTCGACTTTCGCCTTGTTGCGATTTCCGCTTTGGTCAATTATCACTAGCAGCGCGATTTCCTGTCTGGGTTACCGTTGCCTTATTGTCATTGCCCATTTGATCTATCGTACTTTCGTTTCTAGATCCAGCTTGGTCGACTTTCGCCTTGTTGCGATTTCCGCTTTGGTCAATGCGAGCTTTCCTGTCTGGGTTACAGTGGCACCATTGTCGTTACCCCCTTGATCGATGTCACTATCGGCATCGTCACCAGACTGTGTTACCGTGGCCACGTTGCGTTTACCACTTTGGTCTATCACACTTTTTTGATCTACCCCATCTTGGTACACAGTAGCTTTATTACTATTGCCGCTTTGATCGATGTAGCTTTCGGCATTCTCGCCAAACTGATCCGTAGTAGCCATATTGCGGTTACCCCCCTGGTTAACATCACTCAACGAACTAACGCCATCTTGATCGACATACGCAATGTTATTGTTACCACTTTGATCGATAATAATTTCTCCTGTAGCATTTGTATTTTGCTGCTCGGCTGCTGCGATATTTCCGTTGCCCGACTGATCGACCGAGGTATAATCGAAAGAACCGTCTTGGTCTACCGTAGCTATGTTTCCATTGCCCGTGACATTTATATATGCCAAATTTTCCACTGCATTAGAATGCTGACGTATTTCGCCATAATTATTATTGGCTTTCGTCGCCGACCCTTCATCGCCGATTTTCACAAATCCTTCATTGGTTTCCCCATATTGCTCTAGATAAGCCCCGTTTCGGTTACCATAAATATCAATTCCTCTTGGATCACTAGAGTTCACGTCTCCAGAGTTAGGTCCATTGTTGTTATTATTGCCCGTCTGCCCTACGAAAACATTGTTATTATCGCCGGCCACCCGTACCGTAGCGTTATTGTCTGCTCCGCCCATTTGGGTTACGTTAACGATGTTGTTATCCGACCCTCCCAAGCCCGCAACCTCAACCACGGCGTTTTCACGACTGCCGTCTTGGCTGACATTGGTATCATTGCTATTTCCGTTGACCTGAATGTCAGATACATGGTCAACGCCGGTTTGAAGGACGGCCCCGGTATTACCGCTGCCGACCTGATTTACGTTACTCGTACTCTGAGCCTGTACGTAAACGCCCATTGTAAGCGCCAATGCGCCTAAAATCACTTTTTTAATCATAATATTTAAGGTTTAAAGGTTAAAATACATTGTTTTGTACCAGAGCAACAATCAACTTCATTGACATGAAAATCAAATCGTTACAAATTGATGTGATTATTGACAAACACGTATATTCTAAGCTCGTAAGATAATGTGGGGTTATCCAATGAAAACTTCAAATGAAAAAAATAAGAAACCAATGTGGGGGAATGAAATTCTAAAAGGGGGAAATGAACGTTAGACCATAAAATGATGATATCGCAATTAAGGAATTTTATTTAGTTTGGTAATTGTGAATCCTATTCTATAGTGTGATAAATCTATATGCATTATGGAATGGGATAGCTTCTAATTCGATGAACGGTAGCTAATTTTCGTTCAACTGAATTTTTGAAAGTAAGTCCTTTGTATGCAGGTGCTAGATGCCCTACAAAGAAATCGGATTTAACTTCGGATCGATTTTCGAAACGGCCTATTTTACCGACAAACATGTCAGGCGTTTCGAGCTTGAAATGTAAACACTGAAGAAATATTACATGAAATTCGCTGGTACCTGCCCGCCGGCAGGCAGGAAATAAAAAATTATACGACTTCAACAACTAGGGCCCTTAAACCCTCTTTATTTTATGAACAACAGTTCTTGATACTTTGTCAACGGCCACAACCTATCATCCATTATGCGTTCGAGCCGATCGGAATGATAACGTATTTTTTGAAAAAAGGGCTTTACGTTATTGCAATAAGTCATTGCCTTTTTGTGAGTGCCATCAATTGTGTTTGCTTTTTTACGGGCATCGGTCATAGCATCACATTCTTTTTTTAGGCCGTTGATATGTAAAATGATTTCTTGCAATATAGCACTTTGGGCAGCGGTCATTTTTTCATGACCAGTGCCATAGATACTTTTTAGTCCTGTAATATTCTCGGTCAATTTATTCTGATATTCTAGACAGGAGGGCAGAACATGATTGTATACCAATTCGTTCATTACCCTACCTTCTATCTGAATGTGTAGAATATAAGCCTCTAACTCCACTTCTTGTCTAGCCCTTAACTCCACTTCGCTTAAAACATTCATTACTTTGAAAAGTTCCAAACTTTCTTTGGAAGTCATTACCTGAAGAGCCTCGGGAGTATTCTTATTGTTGCTCAACTTCCTTTTTTTCGATTCTTTTTCCCAATCGATACTATATCCGTCACCGTCGAAACGGATTCTTTTTGAAGTCTTAATATATTCCCTTAATACATTGAAAACCGCCTCATCCTTTTTGAGGTTTTTTTTGTTTACCAAGACATCGACTTCCTTCTTAAAATCTTTAAGTTGTTTGGCTACGATTGTGTTCAAAACTGTCATTGGTTTTGCACAATTGGTCTTGGAGCCAACACCCCGTATCTCAAACTTATTTCCGGTAAAAGCAAATGGTGAGGTACGGTTTCGATCCGTATTATCCAGTAATATTTCAGGAATTTTACCGACTACATTTAATTTCAATTCGGTTTTTTCCTCTGGGGACAGTTTCCCTTTTGATACGCCTTCCAACTCATCTAAGACATTGCTCAACTGCTCGCCTACAAATATTGACATGACTGGAGGAGGAGCTTCGTTCGCTCCTAAACGATGATCATTGCTTGCGGAAGCAATAGACGATCGTAATAATTCTTCATAGGTGTCGACCGCTTTGATCGTGTTCACGAAAAATGTAAGGAACTGCAGATTTTTCATCGGTGTCGAACCGGGGCTCAACAGATTAACTCCAGTATTAGTGGCCAAAGACCAATTGTTATGTTTGCCCGAGCCATTGATTCCTTCAAAAGGCTTTTCATGAAACAGTACCTTGAAATTGTGACGGTCGGCAATTTTATCCATAACATCCATCAACAAAAGGTTGTGGTCGACGGCCAAATTGGCTTCCTCGAATACGGGTGCCAATTCGAACTGGTTCGGTGCCACTTCATTATGTCGTGTCTTAACGGGGATTCCTAATTTGGTGCATTCCTTTTCCAAATCCATCATAAAGCTTAAAGCCCGATTTGGTATAACGCCAAAATAATGATCATCTAATTGTTGTCCCTTTGCGGCAGGGTTCCCTACCAATGTCCTTCCTGTTAAAACAATATCGGGTCGAGAATGTGCCAGTGCCTTGTCGATCAAAAAATATTCCTGCTCCCAACCTAGGGTGGCATTTACCTTTGAGACGGTTTTATCGAAATATTTGGCTACCGCCGTTGCGGCATCGTCGACCGCATGTAACGCTCTAAGCAATGGGGCTTTATTATCGAGGGCCTCGCCAGTATAAGAAACGAAAATCGTCGGTATACATAAAGTGGTGCCATAAACGAATGCGGGTGAAGAGGGGTCCCAAGCTGTGTAACCCCTCGCCTCGAAAGTATTGCGAATTCCCCCACTCGGAAAACTGGATGCATCCGGTTCTTGTTGTACCAATTGACCGCCGCCGAACTTTTCCAAGGCCCTGCCATCTGAGAGAAGGTCAAAAAAAGCATCGTGTTTTTCAGCCGTCGCCCCGGTCAAGGGTTGAAACCAATGTGTATAGTGGGTGGCACCCATCGATATAGCCCAACCTTTCATTGCCTCGGCTACTTGATCAGCTATCTTTCTATCTATTTTAGATCCGGAGAAAATAGCTCCTTTTACACTCTCTAGTGCATCTTTTGTAAAATGTTGAAGCATTTGCTCTTCATTGAAAACATTTCTACCGAACATTTCGGAGCGCCTGCCGCTTTCTTCCACCTGAACCGGCCATCTATTCATACTTTCTGTAACGGCTTTAAATCGCAATTTAGACATAGGATTATTAATTTTCGCGGATAAAAATACCTATTATGCAATTTATAAAAAAACGATGTTCAAATTATTAGACCCATAAAAAAAGAGGGGGTTATGAACAAAATGTCGATTTTTTCAACATTTAGCCCTTATAATAGAGGCTCATTTACAAAAAATCATATTTTTGTTCATCGTTCAAAAATGTAATAACTAATACTCCGAGAATATGAGCAAATCGAAATTGGAATACATCTGGTTGGATGGACATGAGCCAACTCAAAACATGAGAAGTAAAACCAAAGTTGAAAATGATTTTAGTGGGAAATTAGAAGATTGTAACATTTGGTCTTTTGATGGTTCATCAACTGAACAGGCATCAGGTGATTCATCGGACTGTTTATTGAAGCCTGTGGCTATTTTTCCCGATCCTACTAGAAAAAATGGATATTTAGTGATGTCGGAAGTTTTAAGCGCCGATGGATC
>QIJL01000530.1 GCA_003232435.1 Flavobacteriales bacterium
ATCCTCGGTTTCCCCAAAGAGAAGAATCGTTGTTATTTCTTTTGAAATACAAGTGTTGATATTCTCGGCCAGCTTTGACTTTTCAGCTACCCGAGGTACTTCAATTGAAACTTGAGGGCATCCTGAACAGGCTTCCCCTGAGAATTTTTTGGGCACCAAAGTAAGTTGGTGTTCATTTTTACAACCAATGAGCAATACTAGCAGAAATAGGTAGGTTAATGGATTCTTCATAATGAGCATATGATTGTACGCCTCAAAAGATAACGATACATTTGCAAGATTAATTATATTTTATGAGCGAAAAAAAGTTAAAATTCAATAGCAAAACGATTCACGGGGGTCAAAAACCCGATAAGGCCTATGGTGCCTATGGTGCGGTAATGCCTCCGATCTATCAGACATCGACCTATGCACAGACGACCCCTGGCGGTCATAAGGGTTTCGAGTATTCTAGAAGTGGCAATCCGACAAGAGCGGCCTTAGAAAGTTCATTTGCCAGTATTGAAAGTGGTAATTATGGCTTGGCATTCGCCAGCGGACTTGCCGCCATGGACGCTGTAATCAAACTTTTGAACCCAGGAGATGAAGTAGTTTCCACAAATGATCTATATGGAGGAAGTTATCGAATCTTCAAACAGATATTCGAAAAGTATGGCATCGTTTTTCATTTTGTAGATATGCAGGATGTCTCCGAAATCGAAAATAAGGTCAACCCTAATACAAAATTGATTTGGGTTGAAACACCAACGAACCCGATGATGAATATTATTGACATTAAGGCGGTTTCGAATTTGGCAAAACGTAACGATATTTTACTGGCCGTCGATAACACTTTTGCCACCCCTTATTTACAAAGACCGCTAGAGATCGGTGCTGATATCGTTATGCACTCTGCCACGAAATATTTAGGAGGGCATTCAGACGTCGTACTAGGCGCTTTAATCGTAAAGGATAAGGATCTTGCCGACAGGCTCTATTTTATTCAAAATGCTAGTGGTGCAGTTTGTGGCCCTATGGATAGTTTTTTAACGCTACGCGGAATAAAAACCCTTCACCTTCGTATGCAGCGACATTGTGAGAACGGAAAAGTCATTGCGGAATATCTGAAACAACACCCAAAGATCGAGAAGGTATATTGGCCAGGGTTTGAAGAACATCCGAATCATGCTATTGCAAGGGAACAAATGCACGATTTCGGTGGAATGATTTCTTTCACTCCGAAAGTAGGCACCTTTGAGGAAGCGGTACGAATCGTTGAACAACTACAGATTTTTACTTTGGCGGAATCTTTAGGCGGGGTAGAGAGCCTGGCAGGGCATCCGGCCAGTATGACCCATGCCAGTATCCCAAAAGAAGAACGCGAAAAAAGCGGAGTGGTGGATTCGTTGATTCGATTAAGTGTCGGTATTGAAGATGCTTCCGACTTAATCGCCGACTTGGAACAGGCCATCGAATAATTTTCAATAAATCCTCAAAAAAAGCTGTAAAAATTACATTAATAATATATTTTTGCCATTACATTTCGAATTCAATAATATAGACCCTGAGCTTCCGCCTGAATTGAACGGGCAGGCAGTCGAAGGGAAATAACTTATTCCAAAGACTTTATGGACGCAAAAATGCAAGCAAAAATCAACGGATTTATGGAAGAGGTCAAGACGCGAAACGGTCATGAACCCGAATTTATCCAAGCGGTACAAGAAGTAGCCGAAACCGTAATTCCGTATATCGCCAGAAAAAATATATATAGCGGCAAGAATATTCTGCTGCGAATGGTCGAGCCCGAGAGATTACTTTCTTTTAGGGTATCATGGGTCGACGACAAGGGAGATATACATGTCAACCGAGGGTACAGGGTTCAAATGAATTCGGCCATTGGGCCGTATAAAGGGGGTCTGCGTTTTCACCCATCGGTAAACGCCAGCATACTTAAATTTTTGGCTTTTGAGCAGGTTTTCAAAAATAGTTTGACAACACTTCCGATGGGCGGTGGAAAAGGAGGTTCCGATTTTGACCCCAAAGGAAAATCCGATGATGAAGTCATGCGTTTTTGCCATGCCTTTATGACGGAATTGTCTAGACATATCGGCCCGAATACTGATATACCTGCAGGTGACATTGGCGTTGGTTCCCGTGAAATCGGATTCTTGTTCGGCATGTACAAAAAGATTCGCAACGAATTTACAGGCGTGCTGACAGGAAAAGGCCGTTCTTGGGGAGGCTCTTTGATTCGGCCCGAAGCCACCGGTTACGGGACCGTTTATTTTGCCCAAAGCATGTTGGAGACGAAAGGAGATTCGTTCGAAGACAAGACCGTGGCCATATCGGGATCCGGTAACGTGGCGCAGTATGCTGCTGAAAAGGTTTTGCAATTAGGGGGAAAGGTGGTTACACTTTCTGATTCCGGAGGGTATATTTATGACAGCGAAGGCATCGACAGAAAGAAACTTGCCTACGTAATAGACCTCAAGAACAACAAAAGAGGAAGAATTTCAGAATATGCCAAAAAGTACAAAACGGGCAAATTCGTAAGTGGTAAAACCCCATGGGAAGTAAAATGTGATATTGCCCTGCCCTGTGCCACCCAAAACGAATTGGATGGCAAAAACGCAAAAGTGCTGCTAAAAAACAAGTGTATTTGTGTGGCTGAAGGGGCCAATATGCCTTCTACCCCAGCTGCTATGCATGAATTCCAAAAAGCAAAAATCTTATTCGCCCCAGGCAAAGCCTCGAATGCTGGCGGAGTCGCCACCTCTGGTCTTGAGATGTCACAAAATTCATTACGAATTAGTTGGACACGGGAAGAGGTGGATGAAAAACTGAAGTGGATCATGAGCGAGATTCATGATTCATGTATCAAATATGGCAAGGAAAAAGGCGGCTATACCGACTATGTAAAAGGCGCGAATATCGCTGGCTTCGTTAAGGTTGCCGATGCGATGTTAGCGCAAGGAGTGATTTGAGTAGGCAGTAAGCAGTAGCAGTTGGCAGTAAAATAGCTCCGACAGAATAGATTCAGAAAGTTGAAAATACGATCATCTTTCTGACTTTTTTAATTTGGTATTATATAGAACTCCCTACTGCAACTGCCAACTGATTACTATCCCAGTACTTTATCTTTGCCCCCAAACCCAGCTAATTCATGCTAGTAACCACCAAAGGCATTGTTCTTTCTTCCTTAAAATATGGGGATACCAGCCTGATATCAAGAATCTATACGGCTACCGATGGCCTAAAATCATACCTATTGAAAGGTATTTTAACCTCTAAAAAAGGAAAGTTGAAAGCGGCTTATTTTCAACCGTTGATGCAATTGGAAATAGTTGCGAATCATAAGAATAGAGGTACTCTTGAAAGTATCGGAGATGTAAAAGTCGAGTACCATTATCAGACCTTACATACCGAAATGACCAAGAATTCGGTAGTGCTTTTCTTAGCGGAAATGCTAGGGAATTCTATTCAAGAGGAAGAACCTAATGAAGAGCTTTTTCGGTTTTTAGAAGCTTCTTTGCAATGGTTGGATAACCATGATAAGATCGCGAATTTTCACTTGTTCTTCCTATTGAACCTTACCAGATATTTAGGTTTTTATCCCGATACTGGAAACATTTCGGCCAGCTGTTTCGATTTGCGTAATGGGGTCTTTATTGACCATCCTTCAGGGATGACATTTATAACCGAAGAGAATTTAGTGCTCTTCAAACTGTTGTTGGGTACGAATTTTGATGCAATGCATTCCATAACTATGAAAAAAACCAACCGGCAAGAATTATTGAAATCCCTTGTGCTCTATTTTGAACTGCATTTACAAGGATTTCGAAAGCCTAGGTCACTTGCCGTTTTAAATGAAGTATTTAGCTGATGCAAAAGACAGCGTTCTTCTTTCTTTTCTTGTGCCTTCAAATTTCGTTAGCCCAAGAGATTACTATATTGGATGGGGATACCAAAGAACCCATACCCAATGTGGCGATCTATAATTTGGATCGGTCCAAGACATCACTTTCTGGCTTCGACGGTAGATGTGACATTTCAGTTTTCGGAGATAAAGAGCGCATCACTTTCAAACACCTAAGTTATCAGATTCGCAAAGTGACCAAAAATCAATTGGTCCGGAAACGAAACATTATTTATATGGTTATGAAAGCCGAGCAGCTTGAAGAAGTAATCATGTCGGTTTCGAAATGGGAACAACAGAAAAAAGACATTCCCCATAAAACTACCTCCATTAATGCCCGGCAAATTGCATTTACAAATCCGCAAACATCGGCGGATTTATTGCAGGGCAGCGGAAAGGTATTTGTCCAGAAAAGTCAAATGGGCGGGGGGAGTCCTATGATAAGGGGTTTTGCGACCAACCGTCTTTTGCTCTCAGTGGATGGGGTACGTATGAACAATGCGATTTTTAGAGGAGGCAATATTCAGAATGTCATCTCCATTGACCCATTTTCGATTAAGAACACAGAGATTATTTTTGGTCCGGGGTCGGTTATCTATGGTAGCGACGCCATCGGAGGTGTAATGAACTTTTATACTAAAACCCCACAATTTTCCCAAGGGGATAGCTTGTTGATTTTAGGAAATGGCAATTATCGTTTCGCTTCGGCAAACAGCGAGAATACCTTTCATGCAGATGTGAGCTTAGGAAGAAAAAAATGGGCCTTTTTAACCAGCCTATCCTACAATAGTTTCGGTGATTTGAAAATGGGTGAACAGGGCCCTGACTCCTATTTGAGAAATAATTTTGTTGAGCGAATAAATGGTCAAGATGTTGTTGTGCAGAATAATAGTCCCAGAAAGCAGGTGTCAACCGGGTACAATCAAATCAACTTCATGCAGAAGATTGATTACAGGCCGAATAACAATTGGAATTTCAAGCTAGGAGCCCACTATTCCGAGACTTCCGATTACTCAAGATATGACAGATTGATAAGGCCATCTTCTGATGAAAATGGACTTCGATCTGCTGAATGGTACTATGGTCCGCAAAAATGGTTTATGGGTAATTTTCAGGTCGAGCAGATTGGGAAAGGTAAATTCTATGACGGTCTAAAAATGACTGCGGCATATCAGCATTTTGAAGAAAGTAGAAACAATAGAGATTTTCAGGTCGTTGACTTGCTCAACACGAAAGAAAAAGTTGACGCTTTGTCTCTTAACCTAGATTTCGAAAATAAAAAAATCGGAAATTTGAGGTTATACTATGGTGGGGAATATATTTTCAACAAAGTGCGTTCAAACGGTAGTCAAAAAAATATTGAGACAAACACATGGGTCGATGCTCCTTCAAGATACCCTGACGGAGCAAGTTGGCAGACTTTAGCGGGGTATTTAAATGCGGAATACAAGGCCAAACCGAACTTCTCGGTACTTACGGGACTTCGTTATAGCCACGTATGGATAAATGCGATTTTTGACAAAACTTTTTACCCATTTCCTTTTGATGAGGCGAGGCTAAATAATGGTGCTCTTACCGGCAGTCTAGGTTTTAGTTGGTTTCCGAGAGCAGATTTACAGTTGACCCTTAATGGCTCCACTGGTTTTCGGGCGCCAAATATAGATGATGTGGGCAAGGTTTTTGATTCAGAACCCGGCTCGGTAGTGGTTCCCAATCCTGATTTGGAGCCCGAATATGCTTATAACGCTGAACTCGGAGTTCGTAAAAATTTTAAAGACAAAGTTGTTTTAAAAGCGGCGGCATACTATACTTATTTAGTAGACGCCTTGGTTCGACGGGACTTTCAGTTCAATGGACAATCACAAATCGAGTATAATGGCGAGTTAAGTAATGTTCAGGCTATTCAAAACGCAGCTAAAGCCTTTGTTTACGGCTTTGAATTTGGCCTTGAGGCATTTCTAACGGACAATCTTTCACTGTCTTCAAACTTGACGATTACCGAAGGGGTTGAAGAAGAGCCCGATGGCACCGAATCTCCGGCACGACATGTGGCGCCAACTTTTGGGGATTTTCACATTCTTTGGAAAAATCAAAAATTGCAAACCGATTTATTCCTGAACTTGAACGGAGAAATTTCGAATGATGATCTTGCGCCTTCTGAAAAGAGCAAAAGTTATATCTATGCTCTTGACGAGCAGGGGAACCCATTTTCGCCGTTCTGGTACACGTTGAACATGCGTACTCAATACAGTTTTTCAAACAATTGGAAAATTTCACTGAACCTAGAGAATATTACCGATCAACGTTATCGCACATACTCCTCCGGACTGGCCGCCCCGGGAAGAAACCTGATTCTAGGGCTTGGGTATAGTTTCTGAGAAAATCTGATTGCACGGCCTTTTGAACAACTCATTTGGACATTTTCAAGGGCAATTCTCGAATTTCTTTAGCCTTTTCGGTCATATAATGGGTAAATTTTTGAGCGTCCTCTACCGACATATTCCCAGAGATTTCTTGTGCTTTGATTGAAAGTTCTTGACCCTTAGGCCCTAAGTCTGATAAAGCTTCAATATCTTGATTCTCGACGGCTCTCCCATATTCTTTTAAATACGCTTCGTATGAGTTCACGTATTCTTGTATGGCGGAATTTTCAAAACTTGGAACACCTATTATCGATTCCTCTCCATTTCCCATAGCTTCTTTATCGATGAGTTTTACCTCTTCGGTTGTAGCCTCCTCTTCGCTCCTTTTTTCAGAAGACTCCTTACAACCAAGAATTAACAAACAAAATAGAATAATAGTTATCGAATATATTTCTGATTTTCTCATAGATCGAATTTTCAGGCTCTCGGGGTACTAAAACCACTTGATATTAATAATTTGATTTTTTGTACTTGTATATAATAACAAAAAACCCCGACTGAGATCGCCGGGGCTTAATTCTAAAACGTAAACGCCAATTAGTTGTCGTCTACGGCATCTTCTACTTTATCTGCAGCAGCTTTGACACCGTCTTTTGCGGCATCGACTGCGTCCTCTCCGGCTTCCTTAGCCGCATCGACTGCATCTTCGCCAGCCTCCGTAGCAGCGTCAACTGCATCTTCGCCAACTTCTTTGATATCGTCACCAACCTCTTTAGCAGCATCCATTGCATCTTCTCCAGCTTCTTCCATGGCCTCACCGGCCTCTTCCATGCCTTCTTTGGCCTTGTCTGCAGTTTCTCTACATGAAACGAATGATACGCTCATGGCTAACATCAAGACTGCACTTAAAATTACTTTTTTCATTTGTTTTGTTTTTAGCGTTTAATTGTTAATGCTGCAAAGATATACGTAATATTCCTTTTTTTGGATGCTACTTATCATTCTTATTTAACAAGCAGGCTCTATTTAAAGGGATTTCAACTGTTTCAAATGGCTTGATATTCAATCAAAATCCCTAATTTTGCAGCCTCGATTTTAGTATTGATAGCACATGGGATTTGCCGAATATAAAGGATTGGATCTACCCAAAATAGCAGAAGAAATTCTCGCCTATTGGAAGGAGAACGACATTTTTGAAAAAAGTGTCTCGACTCGAGAGGGTAAAGAGAGTTATGTTTTTTACGAGGGCCCGCCCTCGGCAAACGGCATGCCCGGCATTCATCATGTTATGGCCCGTACCATAAAAGATATTTTTCCAAGGTACAAGACCATGAAAGGTTTTCAGGTAAAACGAAAAGCCGGTTGGGATACACATGGTCTGCCAATAGAACTCGGGGTCGAAAAAGAACTTGGTATTACCAAAGAAGATATCGGTAAAAAAATATCGGTTGAAGACTATAATGCGGCATGCAAAAAAGCCGTCATGCGGTATACCGATGTCTGGAACGAGATGACCGAGAAGGTAGGGTATTGGGTCGATATGGACGATCCATATATTACCTATAAGTCTAAGTACATCGAGTCTGTGTGGTGGCTGCTGAAACAGATATACGATAAAGGACTTATTTATAAAGGATATACCATTCAACCCTATTCGCCCAAGGCAGGCACAGGATTAAGCTCCCATGAGCTGAATCAACCGGGTACGTACCAAGATGTGACCGATACTACCGTTGTCGCCCAGTTTAAGGTAAAGAATTCCGAGGATATCGAGTGGGATTATTCTCAAGCTGAAGATAATAAAATTGTCACTAGTACTGGTGTGGCTTTTAATCCACGCCAAAATGATTTAGCAGGTTGTTATTTCTTGGCATGGACAACCACTCCGTGGACCTTACCAAGTAATACTGCACTTACCGTTGGCAATAAGATTGATTACTTTTTGGTTTCAACTAGAAATCAATATACAGGAATTGAAACAAAAGTCATATTGGCCAAGGATACATTTAAAAAGTACTTTTATACCGAGGAAGATATACTTATAGTCGGTATGGTTTCTGGAACTGGAATGTGGTCGGGAGACAGTAAGGTTGCCCTTGAAAAAGGTAAGATTTTAAATTGGGAAATTCTGAATGAATTTAAAGGATCAAGTTTAGTTGACATTCAATATGAACAACTAATTCCTTATGCTCTTCCCGAACCTTATTTGCATCCCGAAAACGCTTTTCGTGTAATTTCCGGGGATTTTGTGACTACCGAAGATGGTAGCGGTATTGTGCATACGGCTCCTACTTTTGGGGTCGATGACGCATTTGCGGCAAAGCAGGCGAAGCCTGAAGTGCCAGGGATGTTAGGGTTTTACAATGACGATAACCCCATAGATTTAGTTCCGTTAGTAGACTTACAGGGAAAATTTGTAAACTCAAGAAAGGACAATGACATAGACGAGGATAATCGAAAAGATTGGGTAAAAATACTCGCAGGCAAATATGTCAAGAACGAATATTATGAAGATGGCGAAGCCCCGGAAAGATCGGTTGACGTTGAGATCGCGATCAAATTAAAGGAAGAGAACAAGGCCTTTAAGGTCGAAAAATATGTGCACAGTTATCCCAACTGTTGGCGCACTGATAAGCCTATTTTATATTATCCGTTGGATTCTTGGTTCATCAAGATTACCGATGTAAAAGATCGAATGTTCGAACTGAACCAAACCATCAATTGGAAGCCAAAAGCTACCGGTGAAGGAAGATTTGGTAACTGGTTGGCCAATGCCAATGACTGGAATTTGTCCAGATCACGTTATTGGGGAATTCCGCTTCCGATTTGGCGAACGGAAGATGGTACCGAAGAAATGATAATCGGTTCTGTGGAAGAACTGAAAACTGAGATGGGTAAGGCAGTTAAGGCCGGAGTCCTGGAAAAAGACATCTTTGCAGACTTTGTTGTTGGAGATTTATCCGAAGAGAATTACGAAAAGATAGACCTACATAAAAATATAGTTGATCAAATTGTTTTGGTTTCCGATTCGGGAAAACCGATGAAACGTGAAAACGATCTAATCGATGTTTGGTTCGATAGTGGGTCGATGCCATATGCCCAATGGCACTACCCTTTTGAGAATAGCGATCTTGTTGATAATGGATTGACTTTCCCTGCGGACTTCATCGCTGAAGGTGTCGATCAAACCCGTGGTTGGTTTTACACGCTACACGCAATTGCGACCATGGTATTTGATTCCGTCGCATATAAGAATGTCGTTTCCAACGGACTTGTTCTTGACAAGGAAGGAAAAAAGATGTCGAAACGTTTGGGCAATGCAGTTGATCCGTTCGAGATCATGAACGCTCATGGGCCTGATGCCACACGCTGGTATATGATTTCCAATGCCAACCCTTGGGATAATCTCAAATTCGATATCGATGGTATCGTTGAGGTAAAGCGCAAGTTTTTTGGCACACTTTATAATACGTATTCGTTCTTTTCGCTTTATGCCAATATCGACGAATTCAAATACTCCGAGGCCGATGTTCCTTTAGAAAAACGACCTGAAATCGACCGCTGGGTTTTGTCTGAACTTCACACTTTGATAAAAAAGGTAGATGAGGCCTATGCCGATTATGAACCAACCAGAGCGACCAGGGCGATTTCAGATTTTGTTCAGGAAAACTTGAGTAATTGGTATGTGCGTTTATGTAGAAGGCGTTTTTGGAAACCAGCCCGACAGGGTCATTCTGGCGGGGGAGATTATCAAGAAGATAAAATTTCGGCCTATCAAACCTTGTATACTTGTTTGATCACAGTTGCCAAACTATCCGCGCCCGTTGCCCCGTTCTTTATGGATCGACTTTACAAAGATTTGATCGCAACGACCGAAAAGGAAGTTTATGAAAGCGTTCACCTTTCCAATTTTCCCGTACACGATGAATCTATGGTAGATATTGCTTTGGAAAGAAGAATGGAGAAGGCGCAGACTATTTCTTCCTTGGTGCTTTCGATCCGTCAGAAAGAACGGATAAAAGTTAGACAACCGCTGAAGAGAATAATGATTCCTATTCTAAACCAAGAACATAAAGAAGAAATCGAGGCAGTTTCTGAATTGATCAAGTCGGAAGTAAATGTCAAAGAAATCGAATTGTTGGATGACGCCTCGAATATTCTGGTGAAGCAGATCAAACCGAACTTTCAGATTTTGGGACCTAAATTCGGCAGTGAAATGAAACAAGTCGCCCAAGCTGTATTGGCTTTGGATCAAGAAGATATCCAAAAAATAGAGCAAGAGGGCGAAATATCACTGAATATTGAAAATAAAATCATTAAATTACAGCTACAAGATGTAGAGATCAGCTCTCAAGATATCGAGGGTTGGTTAGTGGCCAGTTCAGGCCCAGTTACCGTGGCACTCGATGTTACAATCGATGAGGAGCTAAGAAAAGAAGGTATCGCCCGTGAACTGGTAAACCGTATTCAAAACATTCGAAAAGAATCTGGGTATGAGGTGACCGATAAAATTGACATTAAAATTTTGAAGGATGGTTTTGTGGAAAAGGCCGTTCAGAGCAATTTAAATTATGTCAAAACCGAGACCTTGACCGCTGATCTTGATTTTGAAGAGAAATTAGACAAAGGCACCGAAATCGCCTTTGATGAAGTAAACACGAAATTATTTATCGAAA
>QIJL01000265.1 GCA_003232435.1 Flavobacteriales bacterium
TAAGGGGATATGGAACGCCTCGTTGCTATCGCAACTCGCCACCCCTTTTAGATTTGGTATAAAATAAAAAAAGGTAAACAAGAGTTTACAATTGAGTCAGTACGGCTTCGCTTCAACTTTTTGTGTTAAGAAACTTACAAAAAGGTTATCACTCGCCACCCCTTTTAGATTTGGTATAAAATAAAAAAAGGTAAACAAGAGTTTACCTTTTTTTGCCCCAAATCTACCATGAACTTAACCTACTTATGCTATGGTATAATTCAAATATAGAGGATTAATTTTTTTGAAATCAAAATTTTTAGACCAAGTGCCTTTATTTTCGATAAAAAGCAGATTTATTCTTAAATATCTTAAGTAATTCCTATCTGAGAGGTAGATAAAATAAAAAAGGTGAATAGAAATTCACCTTTTTTGCCCCAAATCTTACCATGAACTTAACCTACTTATGCTATGGTATGAGTCAAATATAGATGAATTTTTGCAACAGAGATAGGGTTTTTCCTACTTTTAGATAAAGTTTAATTAAATTCGTTTAAAAGCACTATTTACTTACAAAAACTAGAAATTTTAACATTTCAATAGGCCCTATTAGGGTTGCCTTCATAAAAGTATACATAGGCCCTGTTTGCTACTCTACTACCTCCCTTGGTAGGGTAATCTCCAGTAAAGTACCAATCACCTATATTTTTTGGACATGCTGCATGTAGGTTGGCTACCGATTGGAAGATGACTTTAACCTCAGCATTAATACTATTAGCACTAATTATTTCGGCAATCTTACCAGAAATCTCTTCATCACTAAAGGGAGCATATAATTCTTTGACGTGATTTTCAACTGGTGTATCGGTGTCGAGAGTTATTGCTGCTTTTGCCTTGTGATAAATTTCTTCTACAATATTATAGGTGCCTTGTTCCTTGTGAAGCGCAAGTGCAGCTTGAAATGCCACCAAACTTTCCAGACGAGCCATATCAATCCCGTAGCAATCTATATAACGTATTTGGGGGGCAGACGATACAACAACGATTTGTTTTGGTTGGAGCCGATCAAGCATTTTCAGAATACTCTTCTTTAACGTTGTTCCCCGCACAATACTGTCGTCAATAATTACAAGATTGTCGGTTGGTTTTACCACGCCGTAGGTCACATCATACACGTGGGCAACAAGGTCATCACGGCTACTGTCTTCGGTTATGAATGTACGTAGTTTTACATCTTTGATTGCGATTTTTTCAACACGTATTTTGTGTGCTTGTATTTCCTTAAGCCTTTCAGGAGATATTGCGCCTCCTTCTTTTAGTATTGCTTCGTTCTTTTGTTCGTTTAGCTCGTTTTGTGCTGCGTCCAGCATTCCGTAGAAGGAAGTTTCAGCAGTATTCGGAATAAAAGAAAACACTGTGTTTTCAGTATCCCTGTTAATTGCATCCAAAACTTTAGGCATTATTAAGCGCCCCAGTTCTTTACGTTCCTGATAGATTTCAGCATCGCTACCTCTTGAAAAGTAGATACGCTCAAACGAGCATGACTTTCGCTCTAGAGGTTTCAGGATTTGTGGTTGAGAAAACCCACCGTCTTTTTTTATAACAATGGCATGACCCGGCTCAATTTCTTTAATGGTTTCAAAAGGAACATTGAAGACCGTTTGAATCGCAGGACGTTCAGAAGCAATTACAATGACCTCCTCATCTTTATAATAGTATGCCGGGCGAATACCAGCTGGATCACGAAGCACAAACGCATCTCCATGTCCCAACATACCGGCCATCGCATAACCTCCGTCCCAATCGCGGGATGCCTTTTTCAAAATTTTTGCAATGCTTAGGTTTTCTGCGATGTATGGAGAAGCTTCCATTTTGTTCAGCCCTTTCGATTTGGCTTTTTTATAGAGTTTCCTCACGGCATCATCAAGGAAGTGGCCAATTTTCTCCATCACAGTAATTGTGTCTGCCTTTTCTTTGGGATGCATTCCCAGCTTAATAAGATTATTGAATAGTTGATTTGTATTGGTCATGTTGAAATTCCCGGCAATTATTAGGTTGCGGTGCATCCAGTTATTTTGACGAAGGAATGGATGTACGTTTTCAACGCTATTAATTCCGAAAGTGCCATAGCGTACATGACCCAATAGTAATTCTCCTACATATGGGATATTTTTTTTCTGAGCGCTTACATCGTTTTTCAATTCTGGGTGGGCACTAAACTCTGTATTAATTCGCTCATTAATCTGTGAAAAAATATCCTGAATAGGTTGTGCAGCATTAGACCGAACACGGCTGATGTATCTTTCTCCGGGGGAAACATCCAGTTTTATACTGGCAAATCCAGCACCATCCTGACCTCTGTTATGCTGTTTTTCCATCATGAGGTACATTTTATTAATTCCATAAAATGCTGTACCATATTTTTCTTTATAGTATTCAAGTGGTTTCAGCAACCGTATCATGGCAATTCCACATTCGTGTTTTAAAGCGTCGCTCATGCTTCAGAAAAAAATTAAAACCAAAAACCCCGAAGATTCAGGGCGCCTGGTTAGGTTAACTCTATATCAAATTGTGTTAGGTTTTGAAATGTCTTCAGGCGTTGATAAACTTCCTTTCTGGATAACCCTTGAAGTCGTTCTGTACCAAATCTTTCCACACAGAAAGATGCCAGGACTGCACCATATATAATGGCGTTCTTCATATTTTTAAAACTGTAATCTCCAGTTTTTGCTAAATAACCAGTAAAACCACCAGCAAAAGTATCTCCTGCACCTGTAGGATCGAATACTTCTTCCAATGGTAATGCAGGGGCATAAAAAACTTCATCATTATGAAACAACAATGCTCCATGCTCCCCTTTTTTAATAATAACATAATCCGGCCCCATCGTCATTATTTTTCTTGCAGCTGTAACCAGAGAATATTCACCCGTTAGTTGCCGTGCTTCTTCATCGTTTATGGCAATCACATCTACTTTTGTAATTACATGTAGTAGCTCTTTCAGTGTATTATCCATCCAGAAATTCATAGTGTCGAGCACAATGAGTTTTGGGTCGAGCATTTGCTCAATAACACCAAGTTGCACCGCTGGATGTAGATTTCCGAGCATTACTACTTCGGCATTTTTATATGCTTCTGGAACAACCGGGCTAAAAGATTCCAAAACGTTTAATTCGGTTGCCAACGTGTCCCGTGAATTCATATCATTGTGATACTTTCCACTCCAGAAAAAGGTTTTTCCTTCGGGAACCACTTCAAGTCCCGAAATATTGATTCCTTTAGACTCCAGCATATCTATATATTCCTGAGGGAAATCCCCACCAACAACAGATACAATCACACTATCGGCATCGCACTGTGCAGCAGCCAAACCTATATATGTGGCGGCACCTCCAAGAATTTTATCGGTCTTGCCGAAGGGGGTTTCTATAGCATCGAAAGCGACGGTACCTACAATAACAAGTTTACTCATACAAAGGGTTCAAATGAAGGGGTAAAGGTAAGGATTTTATCAGAATATTTTTCTTTTCAGAAGGGGTCACTTCCTTCCAAAATCTGCCGGGATTTCACCCCATGCTTTTGTCTCCCATTTTACTACTTTAGATTTGTAGTTATTACTTTTCAACCAGGTTTCTGCACGGGAAATAAGTTCAAACAATTTTGCGTTTTTTGAACTTCGCTTTAGCTTGGTGTTGCATTTCTTTTTCTTTATCCACCCCATGGCAATTCTCGAATCGCTATAGATAATTCGATTGTTGTTGTTTTGTTTTAAAAAGGCCAGTCCATGTACCAATGCCAAAAACTCACCTACATTATTTGTGCCTTGGGCAAAAGGCCCCTGATGAAACAACTGTTTGTGTGTTTGTGTATTTACGCCACGATATTCCATGATTCCGGGGTTACCGCTAGACGCGGCATCAACGGAGATAGAGTATAAGTTTGGTTCGCCTATTTTTTTTAACTGTTCTGCGGAAAGGCTTTTTTTCTTTTTACCGCCTTTGCCTTTATAATCGGTATATTCTTTATTGTAGGCTATTTTAGCCTCTGCGAAGGTCTCGAATGACATATATTGAGCCCCTTTTACCCCTTTGATTGAAAGTTGACATTCTTTCCAACTGCCAAAAATACCAGCTGGATTTCCATACCAAACAACGTAGAATTTTTGTTTTTTAGTCATTTGCTTCGGAAGTTAACACCATTTCGATCACTTTTGGAAAGAATTCATATTCTAGGAGATGAATTTTTTCCGCAACCTTTTCAGCGGTATCATCATCAGATAATTCCGTAGAAGCCTGAAAAATAATACCTCCTTCGTCATAATGTTCATTCACAAAGTGAATGGTTATTCCGGTTTCTTTCTCCTTATTCGCCACAACAGCATCGTGTATATGCATGCCATACATTCCTTTTCCACCATATTTAGGTAGTAATGCAGGATGAATATTAATTATTTTATCAGGAAATTCTTTCAGAATAATATCAGGAAATTTCAGCAGAAACCCCGCCAGTACGATTAAGTCGGGCTTTATCTTTTTCAGGGCTTTCAGTACTCCGGCTTCATTATATAAATCTTGCTTATGGAAGTATAACGATTTAGTATTTTCTTTTTTGGCGCGCGCTAACACCTTGGCATTCTTCTTGTTTGATAGCACCAGAACGACCTCCCCAATGGGTGATGATTTGAAGTGCTGGATTATGTTTTGGGCATTGGTACCAGCACCCGAAGCAAAAATTACAATTCGTTTTATCATGCTTTTAGGTTGGTTGTTCAAAAGAAGTAAACTAGTATTAAATAACAAAAGTACGGCAATAGGGATTCACTTCTCCCAAAAATTGTTAATTTGGTAATCACATTTTGCAAGTAAAATGGGGTTTTAAGTTAAAATATTTTATTTTTGCCACTTAATTAAATTTTAAAATCAAACATTATGTCAGACATTGCGTCAAGAGTAAAAGCAATCATCGTAGACAAATTAGGCGTTGACGAAAACGAAGTTGTAAACGAAGCGAGCTTCACAAACGATCTTGGGGCAGATTCCCTTGATACCGTAGAGCTTATTATGGAATTTGAAAAAGAATTCGACATTCAGATTCCGGATGATCAGGCCGAGAACATAGCGACCGTTGGTCAAGCTATTTCTTATATTGAAGAGGCTAAATAAAATACTTCTTTATGGAATTAAAGCGAGTTGTTGTTACAGGTCTTGGCGCCCTTACGCCCATTGGTAATACCCTTTCAGAATACTGGGAAGGTCTTAAAAGTGGAAAAAGCGGATGCGCGCCAATCACCTATTTTGATACTGAAAAGTTCAAAACAAAATTCGCTTGTGAAATTAAAAATTTCGATCCACAGGACCATTTTGAAAGAAAGGAAGCCCGTAGACTAGACCGTTTTGCACAGTATGCGATGGTATCTTCTTCGGAAGCCATTATAGATGCCGGAGTCAATCTAGACGAAGTTGATAAATTTCGTGTTGGTGTGATTTGGGGAGCTGGAATTGGTGGCATCGAGACCTTTCAGGATGAAGTCATAAATTTTGCAGAAGGGGATGGAACACCACGTTTCAACCCCTTCTTTATTCCAAAAATGATAGCAGATATCGCCCCCGGTAATATTTCTATCAAGCATGGATTTATGGGGCCTAATTACACCACGGTTTCTGCATGTGCTTCTGCGGCGAACGCGATGATAGATTCACTTAATTATATCCGTCTTGGTCTTTGTGATATAGTCGTTACAGGTGGTAGTGAAGCAGCAGTTACCAAAGCAGGAATAGGAGGATTTAATGCCATGCACGCATTATCTACCTTAAATGAAAGTCCGGAAACAGCTTCGCGTCCATTTGATGCAACTCGTGACGGATTTGTACTTGGAGAGGGTGCAGGAGCACTTATTCTCGAAGAATATGAACACGCTAAAAGACGCGGCGCAAAAATATATGCTGAAGTAGTTGGTGGAGGAATGTCTAGTGATGCATATCATATGACGGCTCCTCATCCTGACGGAATTGGAGTTGAAAGGGTCATGCTGAATTGCCTGAACGACGCCGGCATGAAACCCGAAGAGGTTCATGTAATCAATACCCACGGAACATCAACACCTTTAGGAGATGTTGCAGAACTTAAAGCAATTTCCAAAATTTTTGGAAATCATACCAATAACATAAATATAAATGCTACCAAGTCTATGACCGGGCACCTTCTTGGAGCTGCTGGGGCTATTGAAGCAATTGCTTCTATTATGGCTATGAAACATAGTTTGGTGCCACCAACAATTAACCACACAACGGTGGATGAAGAAATAGACCCATCACTCAATTTAACCTTGAATAAAGCACAGGAGCGAGAAATAACCGTTGCTATGAGCAACACCTTCGGGTTTGGAGGACACAATGCTTGTGTATTGTTCAAGAAAATCGAAGAATAACCCATGTAAATGGCTTCAATAAAAGACATACTCAATCCTCGCGCTGAAAAGAACGGGGATTTTTTTGATTCCATAAAACGAATATTGGGATTTAAACCTAAGGATATCAGCATATACGAAGTAGCTTTTACCCATCGATCAATGAACCTGAAAAATAGCACTGGTCAGCGCGAAAATTACGAGCGATTGGAATTCCTTGGCGATGCTATGCTGAGTGCAGTTATAGCCTCACATTTGTATATTAAAGTCCCTGGTGGCGATGAGGGGTACCTTACAAAAATGCGGTCCAAAGTAGTGAGCAGAGAACATCTTAACGAGCTGGGACGGGATCTCAATCTCATCAAACTTCTCAAGACTGCGATTCCAATACAACAGTTTGGAGGTAATATACATGGAAATGTGTTCGAAGCATTAATTGGTGCAATCTATCTGGATAGAGGGTACAAGTATTGTGAAAAATTTATTTATAAACGCGTGATCGAACCTTATGTTGACATTGAACGATTGGAAGGTATAATTATTAGCTATAAAAGCCTTTTTATTGAATGGTGTCAAAAAAATAAGAAATCCTTCAGGTATGTTGTCTATGATGATACCGGAAAAGACGAATTAAAACACTTCGCGGTTAAACTTCAACTTGAAGATATAATTGTTGCAAAAGCCCGGGGAACTTCAAAAAAGAAGGCAGAAGAGCGTGCTTCAAAACGGGCCTTTTATAAATTTCAGACAGAGATTGAAAGAGATTTGAACCAAACCTGAGGATTGCAGCGTAGTTTCGCAAACGTTTTCGGCTGTAAATCAATCAAATTTAAAGATATCCAAACCTTACTTCAGCAAAACAATGACTATTTTTAAGCCGTATTTAAACAGATGGCAAATTATAAACTGGTTCTGGGCGATGATATAAGGGAAGAATTTACCCTTATTGCTATTCATTGTAGTGAGGAGGCTTATAAAATGGCCTATCTCATCAATAATTGTGTATCCTTGCGATTACACCGTTGCCGGAAGGATCTTGACTTCTCTGAAAAAGATGCAGAGATCACCTTTCCCCGGTTTGAATTTGAAGACATGATTGAATACACAACATACGATCTTTTAGCCAATAAGAGTAAAATAGTTGGAGTTCGAACAGCCGCCAAAGGTGAGTTATTTGAAAGTGAAGCTTCGGAAGAGGTTGTAACCAATTATTTACTTCCAGAATTGAAAACTGTCGATTTTCTGCTGAAAATCACTTCAGATTATGAACAAGTTCCACTTCGGAAGTTACTATTGGATATCAACAAAATTAATGAAGTTATTTCAGCATATAACATTGAAACCGATCGGCTGAAATCAAAGAACAATTTAATATTTGAATAATGCTAAACCAAAAAAGAACGAAGATAGTTGCCACCCTTGGCCCCGCTACATCATGCAAGGAAACATTGAGAGCCATGATACTTGAAGGCGTTGATGTATTTCGCGTGAACTTTTCTCATGCAAATTACAAAGATGCAAAAACACGCATTGAGATGATCCGTGAATTGAGCGTTGAAATGAAAATATCAACCGCAATATTAGCCGATCTCCAAGGGCCCAAATTACGTGTTGGTATTATGAAGGAGGAAGTGGCGGTAGAGCCGGGAGACGAAATTAGTTTTTGCACCGGAGATGAGTTTGAAGGAACAACCCGAAAGGTCTATATGAATTATGATAATTTTCCCAAAGATGTAAATCCGGGAGAACGAATCTTGCTCGATGATGGAAAATTAATTTTTGAAGTGGTAGCTACCAACAAGAAAGACGAAGTAAAAACCAAAGTGATACAAGGAGGGCCGTTGCGGTCTAAAAAAGGGGTAAACCTGCCAAATACAAATATTTCATTGCCCGCACTTACAGCCAAAGACAAGGAGGACGCTATTTTTGCTATTAAACAGGAAGTAGATTGGATTGCATTATCGTTTGTTCGAAATGCGGAGGATCTTAAAGAATTACAGGCTCTTATTGAAGCACATACCGAGTATAAAATTCCGATAATAGCCAAGATTGAAAAACCCGAAGCCGTAAAAAACATTGAAAAAATTGTAGCCTATTGCGACGGAATAATGGTGGCGCGAGGAGATTTGGGGGTTGAAGTTCCTGCGGAAGAAGTACCACTTATTCAAAAAGAATTAGTACTTATCGCAAAACGAGCCCGAATCCCCGTTATTATTGCTACTCAAATGATGGAAACCATGATTGGTTCTTTAACGCCAACACGTGCCGAAGTGAATGATGTTGCTAACTCCGTGATGGATGGTGCCGATGCTGTGATGCTATCTGGTGAGACTTCCGTAGGGAAGTATCCAGTTGAGGTAGTACAAACCATGGCAAATATTTGCCGGCGCGTTGAAAATAGTGATTTAATTACTGTACCCCAAGAACCTCCACACGTTCGTACCAATAGATATATTACCAAATCTGTTTGCTACCACGCGGCTAAAATGGCCGATGAAATTGAGGCAACGGCAATCTGTACATTAACAAATAGTGGCTACACGGCCTTTCAAATTTCTGCCTGGCGGCCAGACGCACATATTTTAGTATTTACCTCCAACCGAAGAATACTTTCGCGCCTTAGCTTGTTATGGGGTGTAAAATCGTTTTTCTATGACAAGTTTGTAAGTACAGACGAAACGGTAGACGACGTTAACAAAATTGCACTCCAAAGTGGTTTTGTAAAAAAAGGTGATTACCTCATCAACCTTGCCGCCATGCCTATTGCTGAAAAAGGAATGGTAAATACGCTGCGGGTGTCGCAGGTGTAATAAAAAAGAGACCCTGAAGCCTCTTTTTAAGTGCCATTTAACCTTACTTTACTACTTTATCTCTTCCGTCTTCGAGATCTTCATCGCATCGCCCTCTTTTATAATAGTTACTTTGCTGTTAAATAGCTTTGCGCTGTACACGTAAACTATCTGTTCAAACCCGTCATCGCCTCGCGTAACTTCTAACTGACTTGTCCAAACGCCTTTTTTAGGCTTACCGTCGAAAATAGTTTCGCCTTTTTTACCCTTCGGATTTGGGAAGGTGAATTCTTTCGGGAAATCGAATAACCGCTGTGCCATAAAAAATGCCTCATGCCATTGTGCCTTCGGAATTAAGATAGTTTCTGTGTTTAAAGGCTTGCTCGCCGTGCCTCCTTTTTTTTCTGAATAAATTACATCCGGAAACAACTGTTGTAATTCCGAAGCATATCCTTTGGCCGAAATATTGAGCTCAGGTGGAAAATACTTTGAAAGATACCCATTAAAGGCAAAGCCCTTCTTTTGGTTAAATTCTACCTCGTTCATTCCGCCCTTAATTCCGGCAACAGTCATTGTTGCCTTCTTTTCAGCCTTAATAATTTTCACTTTGGTACTGGCTAATTTATCACTTTGTAAATTCCCAAATTCCCGAAGACTAAGCCCGCTTGGAGCAGTTACATACAGGAATTCCACCTTGGTGATGGCTTCGGATATATCGGCTAAAGCCAAGTCTTCCGTGGTGTTAAGATTGGTAATGTCTTCTGTTGAATTGTCCTGAAGCGATGAAACATCGGCCTCATTTTAATAAATACCGTTGTTAAAACGGCTGTCGCTAATGCAAAAACTACTTTTTTCATAATGATAAAGGTGTTAAGTTAATAATGAAATTCAAGTAGTTATTTTTTCACAGGCTAAAAATCAAGTTTAAGTTGAACGTCTATTTCTTTTTCGGGAGGTGGTTTATCTCTCCCCTTTTTATCCTCATTATTGAGGTTCGATAAAGAGATTCCCAACAAGCGTACCGAATCTTTCATTTTTTCCTGATATAACAAATCTTTAACGTTTTCCATTAACAGTTCTTTCGAGGAAATATATAACGGTAATGTTCTACTACGTGTTTGTAACGTAAAATCACTGTATTTAATTTTAAGGGTGATTGTTTTTCCGGCAACCTTACTTTTTGTAAGACGGCGTTCCATTTCTTCTGCAATTTCTTCAAGGCGTTCCATCATAAATACTTCACTCGAAATATTTTTAATAAAGGTGCGCTCTGCGGCAAGCGATTTGCGGGTACGGGAAGGCTTTACCTCACTTTTCTGAATTCCTCTCACAATATTATAATAATACGCACCAGTTTTCCCAAAATGCTCCTCCAGATATTCTATTGGCTTTGCCTTGAGATCTTTCCCGGTAAATATTCCATGGAGGTACATCTTTTCTTTCATGACCTTTCCAACGCCATAGAACTTTTTAATATCCAGTGCTTCCAAAAACGAAATTACTTCTTCGGGTGGGATCGTTTTTTGCCCGTTGGGTTTGTTCACATCACTGGCTATTTTGGCAATGAATTTATTGATAGAAATACCTGCGGAAGCATTTAGGCCAGTTCTTTCTTTAATAGTGTCCCGAATCTCTTTCGCAATAAGAGTAGCACTCGGGTTTCCTTTTTTGTTTTGGGTAACATCCAGATACGCCTCATCTAGCGAAAGCGGTTCTACCAGATCTGTAAACTCGAGAAATATTTTTCTAATTTGACTTGAAATTTCTTTATAACGGTCAAAACGAGGCCGCACAAAAATTAATTCGGGGCAACGTTTTCTAGCAAGCGTACCACTTATTGCAGACCGTACGCCAAATTTTCGGGCTTCGTAGCTCGCCGCGCTTACAACACCGCGTGTGTCTCCACCGCCCACAGCCAGAGGTTTTCCGCGTAATTCGGGATTGTCCAATTGCTCCACTGAAGCGTAGAACGCATCCATGTCCACATGAATAATCTTTCGTATAGGAGCAACCTCTTCCATCCCATAAAATTATAATATCTTAGTGACACTTCCGAAATGAATGTAATGATCGAGATAGAACGTAAATTTTTAGTGGCTTCTGAAGCGTTTAAAAAAGACGCTTCAGCATCAACAAAAGTTGTTCAGGGATTTTTAAACACCCACCCCGAGCGTACAGTTCGGGTTCGTATAAAAGGGGAAAAGGGATATCTAACCATCAAGGGGAAATCCAATCCTGAAGGAACCACCCGCTTTGAATGGGAGCAAGTTATTGATTTGAATGAGGCGGAACACTTACTCACACTCTGCGAACCGGGGATTATCGAAAAAACTCGTTATGAGATTCCTTTTGGGAGTCATATTTTTGAAGTAGATGAATTTCAGGGAGAAAACGAAGGACTCATCCTAGCAGAAATTGAACTCGCTTCCGAAGATGAAACCTTTCTAAAACCAAACTGGCTTGGAGCTGAAGTCACTGGAGATATCCGCTATTATAATTCACAATTAAGTAAGAAACCCTATAAAACCTGGAGTAATGAAAGTTAAATTATAGTGATTAAGGTTGTTTAAAATAAGAAATTATAATCACCTAAATACCTTAAATCGAAGCATGCGCAATGGTCACCATCTGCTCCAACTCATTTCCTTCCTGATCTACAACAGTTAAGAGATAATCTCCCGGCAATGGTTGTAGCGATAGCTCGTGGAAAACTTCTGTCATACCAATAAAATTAGAGTCGAGATACCAATACAGTTTAGTTTCAGCCGAACGGTGAGCAACTTTAAATATAATGTCATTGATATGTTCATTGAAATCTTTTGCCAGCAATATAGCTTCGTTCCGCTTCGGATAAATAAATTCCATTAGTCGCTCTCCATCACGCAGACAATCTGTTCTGAAAGAAGGCAAAGGATTGTACTCGGGATGACGAGGTGAATAATAATACTCCATGACCGGGGGTAATGCAAACCAACTCTTTTGTTGCATTTGAGCAATTGGATAACAGGAGGAATTCACTTGATACTGCCCCAAGGCATCGAGAAAAACTTTTTGATGATAGGTGCATGGTTTTGTGCGCGTTCCGTTTTTCGGAATAAACTCTAGGTTTGTATCTTCACAGAATACACCTGCCAAATGACCGCTTTTATGGCAAACTTTGGTTTCAATTAATTCGTCATAGGGAACTGCAAACCAATCATGTCTTGGGAGTACATCGAGTATATCAAAAAGTATGGGTGCGGCGGCTTGGATTCCAGTAAGCCCTGGTCTTCCTTCGCCATCGGCATTCCCAACCCATACGCCTATGGCAAATTTTGTAGTAACTCCAACAGCCCAAGCATCTTTAAAACCAAAACTTGTTCCTGTTTTCCAGGCAATAGGTTGAGAATTACTGAAAAAACTCCAGTTTTCTTCACCTTCCGGCCGATTTACCTTCTGAAGGGCGTCTAGTGTTTGATAAATGGCTCCGGCGTTGAATACAATGGGCTCCAACTGCTTTTTGGCGGTATTTAAATTTTGATTCTTTACAAATGAAGGGCTCATAAAACTATGGTTGCTATATTCGCTGGACGTTCGATTAAAAAAATTTAGAGTTGCTGCCATCCCTGCATAGGCATTTGTGATTTCCCATAATGAACTTTCCGCGCCTCCAAGAATTAGAGAGAGTCCGTAGTAAATGGCAGGACGATCAACACTTTTAAAATGCAATTCCTGTAACCGTTTGTGAAATCGATCAAGGCCATAAGAGCGAAGCATCCTAACTGCGGGCACATTGAGCGACCGGGACAAGGCCACACTGGCAGGTACTGCACCATTGTACTGCTTGTCGAAATTTTCAGGACTATAACCATTAATCACTGTTGGAATATCGGGCACGAGCGAATGAGGAAGCAATTCACCGCTATCGAGCAAGGACGCATATAAAAAGGGTTTTAAAATACTCCCAGTGCTCCGGGGTTTATCGATAACATCCACAAACTTATTATTTTCAGTGGTGGTTGGCGCATTCCCCACATATGCTAATACTTCGCGGGTGTCTATATCCAAAATAAGCACGGCAAGATTATGGATTTGGTTTTGTCGCAATTGATAATGCTGCGACGCTACTATACGATTCAAATTTTCTTGAAGATTTATAGAAACTGTTGTGGTTATCCTTTTCCCGGGATAATCCTCTCGGATTTTTTCGGTTAAATGAAGTGCGGTTTCAGGAAGAGGAAGCGGCTTCCCAGGTAACAGTTCATCCAGCGAAAGTTCATAGGTTGTTTTATCGATCACGCCTTTGTCGAATAACTTTTTAAGCAAGCGATCCCTTTTTTGTTTCAGAATAGATTCATTTTTACCTGGAAAAATCAAAGAAGGGGCATTCGGCAATATTGCAAGTGACGCGGCCTGCCCCCAGCTTAATTCGGATGCCGGAATCCCAAAATACCGCCATGAAGCGGTTTCAAGACCAACCACATTTCCTCCGAAAGGAGCGTGGCTTGCATAAAGCTTGAGAATTTTTTCTTTTGAATTTCCTGCTTCGAGCCGAGTAGCCATGGCTACTTCGATAAATTTTTCGGCATAAGAGCGCTTTTTATTTTTTCTCGAAAGCCGGATAACCTGTTGTGTGAGTGTGCTCCCGCCCCGCCTTTTATTGGTGGTTGCATTCTGCCACAGCGCTTTTGCCATTGAAACAGGGTTAAACCCGGGATGCCTATAAAAATATTCATCTTCAAAAAGAAGAATGCAACGTTTAAAACGGTATGGCACCGAATCTATATCAGGAAACCTCCACTGGCCGTCATCGGCAATTCGGGCACCTAACATAACTCCTTCACGGCTTTCTACTACAGTTGAAGTTGGTTTAGTAAACAGTTGAGAAGGCAAACAAAACAACCAGAAGATAAATAACACTCCCAACAAAAGGAATTTACCCTTGTGCCGTTTCAGCAAATTAATGATATGTGACCTTGGCCGAATCATTTATTTTTCAACAACAATCCACCGTCCTTTGTTTCTGGCATAATAGGTATTATCGTACATGGCCTCGGCCTGAGTTCCGGGTAAATAATAGGTTCCCAGATATGACGCGTTTAATTTGATCTTGAATATTTTTGATTTTTTACCATTCAGGTCAAAATAGAAATTCACACGGTCATCGCGAATATCTTTATATCTCGCTTGGCCTTCGGCACCTCCGCCCAGTTCAGTAAAACTTGTATTTACAATCTCCCAACCGCTTGGAAAAATCTGAGATAATGCAATATTATCCACATAATCATTTGAGGTGTTGGTAACCGTTACAATTGCATTTATTTCAGTTCCTTGCCTCAATTGTAAAACATCTAAGTACTTCCCATTACCACTGGCGAACTCAGTTATTACATTTAGGTTTCGCTTTTCTGTAAGTTCCTTGCCCATTGGTAATTTCCCTTGCTGGGAGACAGAAACATAAATTAAATTTCCTTTTTTGTTTGAAACCGTCACGCTATTGGTTCCTATTGAAACATCCAGAGAACGTTCGGCCATGGCTCGGTCTGTTTTTACAGTAGTTGTTTTGCCGTTTTGAGTGAAACTAACTTCAATTGATTTCCCTCCGTTTTTCATCACCATTTTCGATAAAGCGAGCAATGAATAAGCTGTTTCCTGAGTGCTGTACCATTTACTTGAAGCCAATCCTTTCGCAAGTGAAATTGACAATTCCCGTTGCTTGGGATTATCCAGTAGAACCATGGTTTCCAGTGCCATTGCCCTATTGCGGAAGGGAGATCCGTAGGTATAATAGTTGTACGTGTTTGTAGTAAAATTGATATTGGCTGTTTGAACAATTTGCTCGGCCACATTTTTCTTTCCGGCAAGTGTATAAGCCGCGGCTAAGCGCCATTTTGCGTCATTGCTCATTCTTCCGGACTCGCGAAGACGGTTCATTGCTGCGAGCTCCGGCTGTCCGGCGAGAGCCAGAGTGAATAATCTATACGCTTGAATATGACTGGAATTATAGTGGGTGCTTCTGTCACGCCATTGTCTGGCAGCATTTTTCTGATAGCGCAGCCAGTTACTTTTAAATGTAATAGGAAGCGCATATCCTTTCTTTTCTGCTTCCAGCATAAAATGTCCTGCGTAATTTGTCCCCCAACCATTAATACCACTTTCTCCGGGCCAATAACTCAGTCCGCCATTTGCACGTTGGAAATTGTTTAGTTTTTTAATAGCAGCTTTAACGTTTCGCTCCATTTTCTGTTTTTTATCAAGGGTGAGATCGAAAATGTCTGCCAGAAATAGCTGCGGAAATGCACTCGAAGTTGCTTGCTCGATACAGCCATGTGGATACTGAATGAGGTATCCCATACGTTTATTAAAATCCATTGGCGGTAAGGTTGAAAATTCGAGTGTTGCGGTATTAGTGCCTGCAACGCCATAGGTATCGAAAGAAATAGTTTTCGATTCATTTTCATTGAGCGTATATTGGGTATTTTTTTGTGAAACCGGATTTGGGTTTTCTACATCAATTTCAACTTCATAACTGGCTCTTTCACCACTTCCCGAGGCTGTTACTACAATGGTTTGAAATTCGGTAGCCGGCAATACTTCAAACTCAAAATTAACTATTTGTTCTCCGGGTTCAGAGAATGTTATCTTTTTTGAAGTCCCGTTTAACGGCCTTAAGGCATCTCCTGTTTTAACTGAAATCGTTGCGCTTTTCACCTTTTTTTCCATTGCAAAAACGGTTACTGGGAGCGTAATTTTTTCGCCGGGAGATAGTTTCCGCGGAAGCGAAGCCAAAACCATTAACGGTTTCCTAACGGGGGTTGTTTCGTCTGTCTTTCCATAAGCTCCGGAGGTATTATTTCCAGCAACCACCATGGTTCGCACTGAGCCAATGTAGTTGGGCATCGTAATATCATGGGAGGCCGTTTCACCTTCCTTCAGCTTAAAAGGCCCTAAAAATTGAACTACCGGTTTAAAACGATCTGCTTTACGATTTTTTTCTCCGGCGGCTTCACTACCACCACCAATGGCATAAATATTATTCACACTTCCAGAATACGCACCGATGACGTAGTCGAAAATATCAAAGGTCTTCACCCCTAATGCTTCACGGGTATAGAAGGATTGGTGAATTTCAGGAGTTTTAAAGCGGGTGAGATCCAATAGTCCTTCATCTACCATTGCAATGGTGTATGTCATGGCTTTGTTATCCTTTTCGGAAACTTTTACCATAAAGGATTCTTCCGGCTTGAGCACTTTAGGCATAACCAATTTGGGCTTTAGAATGGTTTCTGGGTTTTCCACCAAAATAGGGATAATTCCATACAGTCTAATTGGTAAATCATTTTTCGTTTGCTCGTGAGGTTGCAGCAAAGAAATATTGACATACACGTTGGGCGTCATTTCTTTCGTGAGTTTCACTATGGCTTGCGTTTCACCTTTTTTAGTGCTTATCCATTGGGTTGAAAGTACTTCGGTGCCGTTTTCCACGCTAATTAGGGCACGACCTTCACTGCCGGAAGGGAATGTAATTTTAGCTTCTTCACCTACTTTATATTTTTCTTTATCTGCTGAAAAGACGAGCATTTTTGCACTTTCAGAATCCGTGTCGGCGGGACGTTTCCACCAGTTGCGATAGAAATAAGTGATACGCCCGGTTGCATGACCCGATTGTTTGTCGATCAATCTAATTAAGTACCGCCCGCCATCATCTTCTGGGATGTTTAAACTAAAAGCTCCTTTACCGTTCGTTCCGGTTGTAACATTGAATTTCTTAACCGGGAGGTGTATTGATGAGTTTTCATATCGTGAAAGATTGTCCCTACCTCGGCTCCACCACCATCGCCATTCAATTTTGTAGACAATTACTTCGATGGTACGATTTCCACTTGGGTTTCCTTGTGCATTGACGGTGGCAATATCAAACTCTGTATCCTCATCTGTGAAATATGAACCGTAACCATGTGGTTTCGGCGATTGCAAGCCAACGAAATGTGAATAGGGGGATAAATTCTTTGAAAACACATCGATTGAAAAATCTCCACCACCTTCATAAACCTTGGTTAAAAAGGTTGCTTTTAACATTCCCGGAGCCTTTTTGCTTATGTCGAACTTTTTCGAGAAATCTACGATGCCTTCATCGGTTAGGTTTTTATCGAGTACTGAAATCTCCACTTCATTGAATGTTCGAATTGGGTCATTGAATTGATAATTTTTAAATTTTTTGAATGCTGTGGAAGTGGAACGAAGCGTAGCGTCCATTTCAATTTTAAGGTTGCGGGCAGGAGCACCATGTAACCAAAGAGCCTGAGCATTACCAGTTACCGGTTTGGTTGCATCAAGAACCTCATCATCGAAGTTCAGTTTTATTTTAAGCCGGTTAGGCTTTACAGTTGCAACCTTCAGGGATTTACTAAATTTTACTCCGCCAACACTTATTGTGACATTCCAGTTGCCGGTTGGGGCCGCGGCATCGGTAGCAATTGGGAAGTAGTAGAAATTGTTGAGCGAAATGCCGGCGGAAGTTCCTTTACCATTTATTACTTTTCGTTCCACCAATTTACCTTGCGCATCTTTAAGCTGCATTGTTACCGGGTGGCCCGACGGTAATGGGTTTGTTATATCATTAAGCACAAAAGTAAGGTGAATACTATCTCCTGGGCGATGTACTCCGCGTTCGGTATAGATAAACCCTTTAAGTCCTTTTTGAAGTTCTTTCCCAGAAACATCAAATTTACTCAATGACAAGGCGTTGCCATCTTCAAGTTTGGCGTAGGCATAGTTATTTCCTTTTTGGGCGACTACAAAAGCAATGTTTTTTTCACTGTCAAAAATTGTGAACCCTTCATTGTTGGTAGTGACTGTATGAATAAGTTGCTGTTGATAGTTATAGAGCTTAATTTTCGTGGAACCCTCTGGCTTAGCCGTTAACAAATTTGTAGTGGCAAAATGGTAGGATTTGTTTTTACTTTTCTTAACGATTAGGCCAAGGTCACTGCCCATAACGTTGGTAGTTACAATACGGTCGTCACTATAATAGGCATTGTGACAAGGATTGTCCTGTTCTTCCCAATTGTAGATATAAGAACGCCATCGGTACAATTCGTTATCCCAATAAAGCTCCTCAAGCTCTTCTTCATCAAGGCCTGAATTATCGACGTAATCAATGTAGCCTTCATTTGATGAGGTTGTAGCATCACCACAATCGTAATTGGCATAATCTTTTGTAAAACTGAATTCAATCTGATACAAAGAACCAGGTGAGGCATTGAAAAATTCCGAAAGATTTACAGCATATGCTTTCCATTGGCCATTGTTGCTAATATCGTTTTTTCCTAGCTGTATGGTTTTAGTTGCAATACGCCGTCCAACTCGTTTAATGTTATAGCTGTGAGCATTGTTGAGGTTGGAGGTTTGCAGAAACTGCAACATATTATTTTCGAATATTTGAATTACACGTATATCGACCGACTTCAAGTTTACGGCTTCGAAATAAATTGGAGTGGAAGCAGCATTGGGTAAAATCACTCCTTTGGAGAGTAAGCGGACGGCGGGTTTTAATTGTTCGAAAGAGATTAGTTCTGAAAACTCCTTCTTTAAACCAAAGCCTTCGGTGTTCTTAATTCCTTGGAATAAGGTAATGCGGGGGGTTCCTGTAACTCGATTTGGAAGGTATACTGAAAGGACATTTCCATCCACTTCGAACCGGAGTGTTTTTGCACCTTCAATGCTAACCAATCCGGCAAAATCCTGATCTTTTTTCAAAGGATCTGAAAAGTTTATTACAAGAGAGGCTTGCGGTGAATGTGTGCTTTTCGCATTGACAACAGTAAAATTATTTTGCCCAGGAATAGGAAATGTATTGCTTCCTTTGGTTTTGGCTTTAATGGGGCTACCATCCCAGCTAATTTGAATTTCTGTATCGTCAATTTCTCTTTGAATACTGTCAATTGTGAAACTGAAATACCTGGCCGATTCATCGTCTCTAGGCCATGATATTTTTAAGCCTTTTTTTCCCTGAGAAACGGAAACAAGTTTTTTTACATCCTCAAGCTTCATTACATCTGCACCTTCAATGGTGCCGGTAAGGTATTGCCATTGCTTGTTGTAGGACTGCAGGTTCCCAAGGTCTATCTTAAAGTTTGGGGTAATGGTTTTAAATGCGAAGGTGTAATTTTTGAATTCACTCCCAATGTCTTTATATAATTTTGAAAGTTTTACGGAAACACGATATTCAGTGTTAGGAATAAGAAAATTAGCGGGTTGAAATATTAAGGTTGTGCCGTTTTCAACCGTTAGTTTTCCTTCAGTTTTTGGAGTAATTTTAATAAATTCGGAAGCAATTTCCTGCGTAAATTCATACTGCTTCAGGGGTTTTGCCAATTCAATCCTGATGGGCTCCACAATACTTTTATTTCCGTAGGAATGATAGGAAATATAGTCTTTAAACTTAAAGAGGTTGTCGGTTTGAGAAGTTTGGTTTTTGTCTCCACAAGATTGAAGTACAATAATTGCAGACAGGGCGAACAGACAAAGCAGTTGTTTCATAGTTGATAGTTTAATGTTTTAAAAGTACAATAAAAGGGTGGTTGCACAAAGGCGGTCTCGTCATCAAATTACTAATAAGCAGCAAATAGGCGAACGTGTAATATCGGTCTGTTGGGTGGGAGGGTTGAAGGATGAACGGCAAAAGGTTCATGCTTCGTATATGCTATTTTAACATTTGGCAGAAGTTTAACAGATGTTAGATTAAGTAGGGTGGAATAGTATTTATTGATCGGAATTAAACAATGCCCGATATGCTTGGTATTCAGCCAGATTCCATGCCATCAGTTTTTTCCCTTCCCACTTTTGTTTAAAAACTAGTTTTTTCTTTTCGATTTTGGTTCTGTACTGTTTGTAAGTCATTGTGTATTCATCAAAGTAGAATTTCTTTTTCTGAATTGACTCGATTTCAGACAGTTCAGCTTCAGATTTATTTAAATGTGATAGGGTTTTATCAGAAAGTGTAATAAGGTATTCCAGATGTAGATACGAATGGTCTGAATGTGCAAAGTTGTATTTGGCAATAACAATATCCCAATTTATTGTTGATGTAAATACCAATACTAGATAAAGCGCCAGAGTATTTATTTTAAATAAATAGAATGTATTTTTTTGAAATTTTATTTTTTTGAAAACACTATATAAACCGTACATTGTAAGTAACAGGAAAATAATAACACCAATTCGTTTATATGCGAGCGCAAAGTATTCGATATACATAT
>QIJL01000007.1 GCA_003232435.1 Flavobacteriales bacterium
GGTCTTTGGCACATGATTTGGGAGTAGCTTTAGAAAGTGGCGGGCATTTATCTGAATTAAGAAGAACCAAAATAGGGGACTATCACGTAAATAAAGCTCAAGATCCCAGTGATTTTGGGGATAAACTGCTCGGAGAGAACACGAAATGAAGAAATTAGAGCACAATCTTTCCGTTCGTCGAATAAATTAAATATTTTTCATAAAATAGGGTTATAGCTGTTATGAACCTGAATCGCAAGCAATTATCATTGTTGATCACCGTCTTTTCGATGGGGATTATGGTATTGGCTTTGTTCAACATTCATTTAGGGGAAGTTGGCAGCGAGAAAGGCGAGTACATCGTAGAAATGATGTTGGCCGAAGAAGATATCGAAGAACTTCTCAAAGAAAAGGAAGCCCTTGAAGAAATGGCCAATGCGGAACCCATAAAGAGCCATATGGCCTTTAACGAAACGGCCAAGCCGAGTTATGGCGATCCAGAACCCCTAAAAACCTTGGAAGAATTGATGGCGGAGAGGGAGGCCTCGACCGACGACCCTCTTGACGGACCAAATGTAGATTCGGAATATGCCGAAAGGGTCAAAGTGCTAGCAAAAAAGAGAGAGGAAAAGAAACAACTATTGGGCGAAAAGGAAGCCGATAAAAAAGAATTCACGAACAATCTTGCCAAAAGAAAGACTTCAGTCTCCTACTCTTTGGTCGATAGAAATAATTACCGATTGCCCCCGCCCATTTATACGTGCATCGAAGGTGGAAAAGTTGTGGTCAATATAACTGTGGATTCTGTGGGCAATGTTATCGAGGCCGACTTCAATGTTAAAAGCTCAGGCACCTCAAATGGCTGCTTGGCAGACAATGCGATTACCTACGCCTTAAAAGCAAAATTCAATTCTTCGGACAAAGCTTCACAAAAGGGCACGATCACCTACATTTTCCAGCAAAAGGCGCGTTAGATCTTCGATAGTGTTCTTTCCTTTGTCCTTATTGTACCAAATCTGTAAATCTTCCTTAAATTCTGCCGAGAGCTTAGTATGCTTTTCTTTATAGTCTTCGGCCATTTGTTGTGCCACACTCGGTCTTGGCCCCCAGTCCCCCGAAACCTCATTGGTCGCCGTATCAATCATAATCAGTCGTGGAATTGACAGCGTACCATTGTAAGGGAAGCGATCCATCAATTCCAGGTTTTCATCGCGAAGGATGACCTTTAAATCAATATTCTCGTTCAGTTCGGCAATTTTGTTCATTACCGGCATTGTAGGGGCGGCATCGCCACACCAACTTTCGGTTAAGACCAACCACGTGATCTTTCTGCTGATAATGGAAATTTTATCGGCGGTCAAATCATCTATTTTAACGGTCTTATCGAACCGCTTCATTCGTCTGTTGTTCAATATGGTGTAGTTCGCTAGCGTTTCGGTCTGCTCAGTACCCGTGGATTTTCCTTCCAAAGCGAGTTGATTGACCATAGCTCGATAATCTTGATACGATATTGCCTTTTTAAGACTTTCTTGTAAAAGTGCTCGGGTACTTTTCGAATCGATATGGTTTTCTGTCATCCCTCTTAATTTTATTTTCCGCAAAACCAGTATGCCTTATGCATTGAAAATCTGATTTAAGTCAACATTAGTTGTTCAAAGATTTAAAAACTTACATATCTTTAATTTCAAAATTTTCCATGGAGAAACATCGATGCGCTTGGTGCGAGGGCGATGAACTTTATAAGGCCTACCACGATCTCGAATGGGGCGTACCCGTGAAAGATGATGCGACCTTGTTCGAATTTCTAATTTTAGAGACCTTTCAAGCGGGTCTCAGTTGGATTACCATTCTACGAAAGCGCGAAAATTTCAGAAAGGCCTTTGACCATTTCGACTATAAGAAAATCGCAAAATACGGTCAAGCCAAAAAGGATACACTGTTACAGGATGCCGGAATTATCAGGAACAAATTAAAAGTAAACGCAACGGTAACCAATGCGCAAGCCTTTCTGAAGGTTCAAGAAGAGTTTGGAAGCTTTAGCAAATACATTTGGGATTTCGTCGATGGGAAACCCATCAAGAACGGTTTTGAAAATATGGGCCAAATACCCGCCAATACCGAACTATCGCACGCCATCAGCAAAGACTTGAAAAAAAGAGGATTCAAATTCGTAGGCAGCACTGTGGTTTATGCGCACATGCAGGCCACAGGGATGGTCAATGATCACGAGGTAAATTGTTTTCGATATGAAGAAGTTTAGCGGAATTTTATTGATTCTATTGTTTTTTGCATCCACGAATAACTTTGCACAAGACAAGGTCGAACGGCAGCATCGGATAAAAAAATCGCAATTTCCAAGCAAAGCAATCAAAACTATTGCAAAAAACAACAACGACATTAAGCGGCTGAAATTCTACCGAGAAGTTGATACGGCAAAGAAGACCTACACCGCAAAATTCAAGAAGTCGCGCCTTTTTTATGAAATGGATTTTGACAAAAATGGCGAATTCAAAAGTATGGGGTTTACTATAAAGCAAATCGATATTCCTGAAGAGAACTTTGAACGAATTACGGATTATCTTTCTCAGAACCTCGAAAAATCAAAGATTCGAAAAATGCTGCAACTGTATCCCACAGAGGAGAATGGCAGTCGTGAAAAGACCATTAAGAACGCTTTTCAAAACCTAATGGTACCCTATATGTTCTATAAACTTTTAGTTCGAGGAAAAAAAGATGGCAGGTCAGCGGATTACAAGGTAATTTTTGACTCCGAGGGCAATTTTAAAGAACTACAAAAGTCCTTGCCCGCAAACTACGACCGCGTATTGTACTGAAAACCGAACGATAGTGAACGACTTTATAACGGCCCTAAGATTGGAATTCGAGGCCTATGCCGATCCGAAAATCGCTGCGGAACAAAAGGCCTATTTGCGTAATCGGTTTTTATTCTACGGTATTAAGACCCCGGTCCGTAGAGCAATGCAAAAACCTTTTTTGGCCAAGGAGTACTTGCCGCCCAAAGAAGATCTTGAAAATTTGGTCAGATTTCTTTGGAGCAGGCCCCAAAGGGAATATCATTATTTCGCGCAAGAACTGGTTCAGAAATACACCGAACAATTCGAAAAAAAAGACATCTTACTTCTTGAATGTATGATAACCCACAATTCTTGGTGGGATACCGTGGATTCGATCGCAACAAAACTTGTCAAGGCGTATTTTAAAAAATGCCCCGACCAACGTGATCAATATATCGAGAAATGGCTGTCATCTGAAAATATCTGGCTTCAGCGAACTTGCCTGATCTTCCAATTGTTGGAAAAGGAGAAAACCGATTTGAAACTTTTAGAACATGTCATTAATTCACTTTTGAGATCCAGAGAATTCTTTATCAATAAGGCGATTGGTTGGATGCTTCGTGATTACAGCCGAACCGATTCAGAATGGGTGTTGGATTTCGTAGAACGTACCGAACTACATTCGTTAAGTAGAAAAGAGGCATTGCGATTGATTATTTAAACTCGTCTTTTAGAATTTCCAAAAAATCTTTTCTCGGAATTTCTTCGGCCCCTAAACTGGCCAAATGTTTTGTATATACCTGGCAATCGATAAGGCGATAATTTTTTTCTCTAAGTTCATCCGTTAATTTTATAAAGGCGAATTTCGAAGCATTGCTTTTTAGGCTGAACATACTTTCGCCGCAAAAAACATGGCCTAGATCCACCCCGTAAAGTCCGCCGACGAGTTCATCATCTTCCCAGACTTCATACGATTGTACATAACCCTTTTCATGGAGTTTGACATAGGCATTTTTCATCTCCTCCGTAATCCAAGTTCCTTTTTGCCCCTCTCGTTCGACCTTGGCACATTGATCGATGACCTTTTCAAAGCAGGAGTTTTTGGTCAAGCGAAATCTATCTTCAGTCAAGACCTTTTGCATACTTTTTGAAATCTTCATTTTTTCAGGAAAGAGTACCATTCGCGGATCCGGGCTCCACCAAAGGATCGGGGAATTTTCATCGTACCACGGAAAGATTCCATTTCTATAGGCCAACAACAATCGCTCTTCGGAAAGGTCTCCGCCGTAGGCTAGCAGGCCATCGCTTGATGAATTTTCCAAAGAAGGGAATTCCAGCTTTTTGGTCAAATGGTACAAGAGTTCCTATTACGATGTAAAGATTCCCTCCCCTGCATGCTGGCGGTCAGGTTCACAGAAACGGATTCGCACTGGAGCCTGTCCTGAGCATTTCGACTAGGCTCGATATAATCTCCGTCGAAGGGCGGGAATGACAAAATTGTCCAATTAAAACGGCAGATCGTCATGCTCTTCTTCGTTAAGGTCGTCAGCGGGTTCAAAGGCTTCAACGGGTGGTACAGGAGGAATATCCCCCCCACCTTGTTCGGCCTGAAGGTTTTCGATGCGCCAGCCTTGAATAGAGTTGAAATATTTGACCTCGCCCTGAGGGTTTGTCCACTCCCTACCTCGTATATTGATGCTTATCTTGACCATTTGGCCAACTTGATACGAATTGAGAAGATCGGTCTTGTCTTGAACGAACTCGACCATAATGTGCTGTGGATATTGCTCTTCGGTGGTAATGACCACTTCTCGCTTTCTAAATCCGTTGTTTCCGAATGTTTGGGTCTCCCCCACTAATTTTATTTTTCCTTGAATTTCCATGTCCTAAAATTATACTGAATACTGTTTAAAAAAGTTCTTAAAAATACCTGTATTGCCCTAATCGACCTAATATATTAGCAGGAAGTTATCAAGAATAACCAACCGTTCGGAAGCCCTAATAAAAAAGTGCCCGTTTTTTTGCCGCTCTTCTTTTCGGCGTGGCCCTTTTTTCATTGACGATCTTCAAATTCGAAAAGTTGTATTCGCTTCATTTCGCCAATAAAATTTTCCATGCGGACAAAACATTTTTCCTTCTCAAATAATCTTTTGCCCTAATGTGGAGCTCATCTAAATTGCCGGAAGCAACAATTTCCTTCAACTCATTGTCCGAGGAAATAAAATCATTTATTTCTTCCTCAAAAGGAAGCTTTTCGACATTGCCTAACAAGCCTAGGTCGTTACCGGTCAAAATCGTACTGTTTCTGATTCCTTCAGGAATCACATCCACTCCGATTCCCAATGTGGATAGTGGCTTTGGCACTTCAAAAAGCCCTTGATTGGCACGCGTATAGGTATTTCCGCCCATACGCGCCACTTGGTCTATTTTGTTTTGATCGATACTTCCGTCTTCAAGAAGAATTGATGGGTCTATATGTATTTTAACGACTTCCGAAAAGATAAGGTTCCCTGCACCGCCCTCCTTACCCAACACTTCCACTTTGGTTACCTTGCATTCAAATTGTACGGGCGATTCAGCCACACGAAAGGGTTTTACCAGATCGGATTTCAACATTGTTAGTCCTGATTTTTCGAACTCATTTACATCCGCTGCATATTCAGTACTGCTTAAAGACATTTGTTGAACGATATCAAAATTCACGATGTTGATGACGACTTCCTTGGTCTTCAACACGTTTTCCAAAGTATGCTTTGTAGTATTGTCGCGCACCCTTCTAGCGGGGGAAAAAATCAGCACCGGCGGATTGGCACTAAAGACATTAAAGAAACTGAAAGGCGAAAGATTGGGTCTTCCCTGCTGATCAATGGTACTTGCAAAAGCAATCGGCCGCGGACCGATCGCGCCCAAGAGATAGCTGTGCAATTTTCCCGTTGAAACCTCTCCGGGAAGTATTGAGATCATTTCTTCCATATCCAAGTAAAGATAATCAAAACGAATGCTACTTAAAATAGGAGGGTGCACGACAAGTTTCCTTGTTTTCGAATTTCCGTACGTTCTACGGCCTTGTTTTTAAACCACAAAGAACACACGGAGCATTGCACAAAGGTCGCAAAGACCGGGCATTCTCAGTATGCTTTGTGCCTCCCCTGCCTGCCCTCCTACGGCGGGTAAACCGGCAGGCAGGTTTGCTGACTTTGCGGCTTCCCTTTTCCTCTCTGTAAAGGGCATCCCCGGTTCTCAGGGTCCATAACGGCAGAACCGGCCTACGACCCGTTGGCCTGCGCCCAAAATGCCCTGTTTTTCTAAAAAGGGAAAATTGTTGTGCACCCAAATAGGAAGGCATACTACAGGCATATAATTTTGTGCAAATTGCGCTATCTTTAAAGCATTAAATAGCATTGATGAACTTCAATCCTGAAAAGAAGACCACGAACATCATATTATTGGTAGTGGCTTTCGTAATCGTGAGCTTGATTTTATGGAATACCAATAGTTTCTTTAAAAAATTCAAGGAGGAAGAACGCTTTAAGATGGAAATCTGGGCAGCCGCGCAATATGAATTCCAGTCGATGCCGGCCGATGCCGAAATAGGAAACCTCCCTATCATCGTTTTTCAGAAAAATACTTCTACCCCGATGATCCTGGTCAATAAAGATGGCACGATAAGGGTCAATAATTTTCCCGAAGAGCGCAAAACCGATTCCCTTTACATTCAAAAGAAAATAAAACAGTTCAAAAGTCAGAATACCCCCATTGCCATAGGTGATAATGGTGAGCAACTGGCGACCTTGTACTACGGCAATTCCGAGGTTTTGAACAAGCTGAAATATTACCCCATCGCGCTCTTGCTCATCATCTTTTTGTTCGGGGCCATGATTTTTTTCTTTTTTAAGACAAACAAAGCATCTGAACAGAACAAACTCTGGGCGGGTATGGCAAAAGAAACAGCACACCAGATCGGCACCCCATTATCTTCCCTTTTGGGCTGGAACGAATTGCTCAGGGCCGAAAACATCAATCAAGAAATCACGAAGGAAATTGAAAAAGATATCAGCCGTCTGGAAACCATTACCGAGCGATTTTCCAAAATCGGTTCGACACCCAAGCTCGAAAAATATAATATTGTCGAGGAGACCAAAAACGCCTATGACTACTTAAAATTGCGAAGTTCGAAATTGATCAACTTCTCGTTTAACTCCGAGGTCGATGAAGTCGAAGTTTTGATGAACCCCGCTCTTTATAATTGGACAATCGAAAATTTGGTCAAAAACGGTATCGATGCCATGCGGGGCAAAGGTAATATTGCAATAGAAATCGTACCTGACGCAAAGTATGTAAAAATATTGGTGGCCGATACGGGTTCAGGTATTCCCAAAAGTAATTTTCAAAGTATTTTCAATCCAGGGTTTACCACAAAAAAAAGGGGTTGGGGCCTAGGACTTTCGTTAGTAAAAAGAATAGTGGAGGAATACCATAAAGGAAAAATTAAAGTACTTTCGTCAAGTAAAGAGGGCACCATCATGCAGATATCGTTTAAAATCACAAACGAGTAATTATGGCTCAGGAAAAACTTGAAGTAATTCAAGAATCGGTTATTACCAATAATTGTCCGAAGTGTTTTAATCAGGATATGAAACTTACCTTTTATCAAAAACACCGCTATAGCCGGCTATTTCATAAGATAACGAACGAGGTCACGCATCAGGTGCAATGCAAAAAATGTGACTCGTTTATTTATCCGGTCGATTGGACGCCGGGCATCGAACGAATCTTCGAGTATAAAAAGAAAATGGTCACTCCGGAAAAGGCTTCGATAAAATATACAGGACTGTTCTACGGGCTAATATTATTCTTGATTGCCTTGGTTGCCACCGGAATCTACGTTTTTACCCAAGGAATCATTGAATTTTAGAGCGGATGCTCTCGGCCACTTTTACAAACTCTTCTTTTGTTAAGGAAACTTTTGACTGAAAAGTTGCATCTGACATACTTTGTAATGGAATCAAATGAACGTGCACATGAGGCACTTCAAGGCCGATTACGGTCATGCCCACCCTTTGACAAGGTATCGCCGCTTCGATGGCCATCCCCACTTTTCTGGAAAAGGCCATCAGCCCCATATAGGTTTCCTCGTCAAGGTCAAGAATTTTATCGACCTCTTTTTTCGGCACACAGAGTGTATGCCCTTTGGCATTAGGGTCGATATCTAAAAAAGCGAAAAAATGTTCGTCTTCCGCTATTTTGTATGAAGGTATTTCCCCGTTTATGATTTTTGTGAAGATGCTCGGCATTGTCTTACATTTGTAGACCTGTCAGGTTTTTGAAACCTGACAGGTCTTGGTCTTGAAAACCTGGCTGGTCTATTCATCATTCGCGCGTAATCTCTAAAATATCGAATTTCAAAGTTCCGTTCGGCACTGTAATTTCTGCGGTATCCCCTACTTCTTTGCCCAATAGCCCTTTGCCAATAGGCGAATTGACCGATATTTTACCAGATTTCAAGTCGGCTTCGCTCTCGGCGACCAAGGTGTAGCTCATTTCCATACCATTGGTCTGGTTCTTCAGCTTAACTGTGGATAGCACCAGTGCTTTCGAAGTATCCAACTGTGATGCGTCGATCAACCTGGCATTCGACAAAGTTTCCTCGAGTTTCGATATTTTTAGTTCCAAAAGGCCTTGCGCCTCTTTTGCAGCGTCGTATTCCGCATTCTCTGATAAATCTCCTTTGTCGCGTGCCTCGCCAATGGCCTGAGAAGCCTTCGGTCGCTCAATATCCTTAAGATGATTGAGCTCGTCACGCAGGTTTTTTAGACCTTCCGCAGTGTAGTAAGATACGTTGCTCATAACTTCTTCGTTTATATAGTGTACACTTCTTGATTTTACGCTTATAGACCAATTGTAAGGTCAAGAAGGGTTAAAAAGCAAAATCCCCTATTTAGACCAAAGATCGCCTTGGTTTTTTAGAGAGGATTTAACGCAAATATACATATTTTTTACTCAAATTTGTCTTGCTTTTCTTAAATGGAATACACTTTATGAATCGGATTTTAGGCATATTTCTATTGATTTTAACGCTATCATGCGATAGCGATCGGCCTGAGAGAAACCCGTATCTGCAGGAAATCGGTTTTCGATTCGATATTAATTTGAGTCTTCCTCTTTATAGTCCGTTAACGAATCCTGGCAGCCCTGTTTACATTGGCACCCAAGGTGTAGGAAATCGGGGCGTATTCATAATCAATGCTGGTTTTGACCAATTTCGGGTTTTCGAGGCTAGTTGCCCAAATCACCCTCCGAACAGTTGTTCCACCATGCAAATTGATGGTCAAAACGCCATATGTTCCTGCGAAGACTATGAGTACAGTTTATTTACAGGGCAACAATTCAGTCCGCCTGACGACGGAAACAGGTACTACAATATGCTGGAATACCGTGCCGTACAAAGTGGTAATTCTGTAGTGATTAGTAATTAATCTCTTTCCTAAAGATTCCCCAAAATTGAATCCATCACCCAACTGGTATGCAAGGCGGTTTTTCCGGTGGACGGATGTTCTTTCCCATCAAAAAGATGGTTCCTTAAATTTTCGACATGAAATTGCTGAACATGCTTAGGGTGTTCGATAAATTCTTTTTGCTCGCCATTCTCGGTGTCAAGCACAATGTCATCTTCCCCAAATACGGAAAAAGAAATCTTGCCCTTGCTACCATATATTTCGACTAGGTCTTCTTTTCTATTACAACCAAAATTCCAAGTGGCTTCTCCTGTAATTTCATTCTTGTGCAGCCAGGATCCACTTATTGCATCCTTTGCGGTATATAGATCCTGTTGATTAAGCGAAACACCACCGGCATCAGAAATATCTCCCAAGAAATAAATGAAAAGATCCAAGCCATGGCCGGCAAGGTCATCAAAATAACCTCCCGGGGCAACCTGGGCATCGGTACGCCAATTATAAGCGTCGCTTAAGTCTTCCTCTGAAGGTGGCTTGGTCAACATCCATCTGATATGTCGAACCTGGCCAATTTCCTCTTCATCCAACCATTCTTTGATTTTTAAAAACCGCGGAAGCGATCGGCGATAATATGCCACGAACAAAGGCAGGTCCTTTCTTCTAAAAGCTTCGAATATCTCTAAACTTTCGGAATAATTCGGAGCCAACGGTTTTTCGATGCAACAAGGTTTACCTGCCTCGGCAACTTTCAACGCATAATAATTATGGGAATCAGGCGGAGTCGCAATATAAATAGCATCTACCTCATCATCTAAAATAAGGTCATCGGCATTCGAATAGTATTTCGCAACTCCATGTCGTCTCGCATAATCGGCCGCTTTTTCGGCATCCCGTCGCATGACGGCGATCAGTTCAAAACCTTCGGTATTTTGATAAGGAGGGCCACTTTTTACCTCGGTCACATTACCGCAACCGATAATTCCCCAGCGGATAGTTTTGGAATTTTTGTCCATTATTTTAATATCGTTTTCGTTCTAACTTGCTGGCCTGGTTTTCAAATTGGCCAAAAATTCAATGAGGTCCCGCAGCTCGCGTTTTGACATGATCTTGCCCATTGCAGGCATACTCGAAGTCATATTTTCCCTTTTGGCTATTCGCGATATGTTCAACAAAAATAGCAGATTATCTGAATGGTGGATACTAAGGGCAGGGCAAACGCATCTAAAACTACTTTGATTTTCTCGAATTTATTCTTATGAATTGTTGTAATCAGGAACTTTGATTTGTTGTTTTTCAT
>QIJL01000511.1 GCA_003232435.1 Flavobacteriales bacterium
TTTTTCGAGGGAGATTTCCATCTTTATCTTTTTTCTTCGGATTTCAATAATAATTTCAGGGAATTTTCTGTAGGAAAGGTAAGAGCGGGTACTGCTATTTCGATCCTCGATAACTTTTCGATAAACGTTGAGACTGAAGGTGGGTTTAAACTAGGCACCTCTGGTGTAACGGCAATGGATTTTGTACTCGGAGGCTATGGAAACGACTTCATCAACAATTTTAGACCTTTCTTTGGGTATGATTTTCTTGGCCTTCCGGGAAACAGTTTTGTAAAAGCCTATGGTCGTCTCGATTTGGAAATAACACCTAAACACCATGTTATGTTCGCCGCCAATTTTGCCAATGTCGATGACGATCTATTCAGGACGGGTGAATGGTTTACCCCGCCAGATTATTCAGGTTATGCCTTGGGTTACGGACTAGAATCTTTGATTGGCCCGATGCAAGTATTTTATTCGTGGTCACCTGAACATAAAGAGGGTAATTTCTTCTTCAGCATAGGCTATTGGTTCTAATCGATTTATTCAGGCATTTATTCCGATATTTGCAAAGAATCAAAAGGCATGATAAAATCAAGAATTGATATATCGTCTCATCTTAGGGCAATGTGGTAGGCTAAAAGTAATACTGGTTTCAACTTTTTATTAATTCCTTTTAAAATAAACATCATGTCAAAACTCGATAATACTTCACTGAAACTTCCGAAAGAGAATCCCGAAGCTGAGGATTTTCTCCCTCTTTTAGGTACAGATCACGTTGAGCTCTATGTAGGCAATGCAAAACAGGCCGCTTATTATTATATGGCAGCCTGGGGCTTTCAACCCCTCGCATATGCAGGCTTGGAAACCGGACTAAAAGATAAGGTCTCTTATGTCGTTCAACAAGATAAAATCAGATTGGTGCTGACCTCTCCTTTAAAGCCCGGAGGAGAAATAAATAAACATATAGAATCTCATGGCGATGGCGTGAAAGTAATCGCTTTAGGGGTCGATGATGCATCGAAAAGCCATCACGAAACGACAAAAAGAGGAGCGGAAAATTATTTCGAACCTAAGAGTGTAGAAGATAAAAATGGAAAAGTGGTGCTTTCGGGTATACATACGTACGGAGAAACAGTTCATGTTTTTGTTGAGCGTAAAAATTACAATGGCGTATTCATGCCGGGGTATCGCGCTTGGAACCCCTTTTACAAGGCTCCTAATGTTGGCTTAAAATATATTGATCACATGGTCGGCAATGTGGGCTGGAACGAGATGAACAAATGGTGTGAGTTCTATGCCAAGGTTATGGGCTTTGCGCAACTTGTTTCCTTTGATGATAAAGATATTTCAACGGAATATACAGCTTTGATGAGTAAAGTAATGAGTAATGGTAATGGCCGCATTAAGTTCCCGATCAATGAACCGGCCGACGGTAGAAAAAAGTCTCAGATAGAGGAATATATAGAATTCTATAATGGTGCAGGGGTTCAACATATGGCACTGGCAACCGATAATATTATCGAAACCGTTACGGCCCTTCGAAATAGAGGGATTGAATTTCTGACCGTGCCGGCTTCTTATTACGAGGATGTTCTAGATCGTGTAGGCGAAATAGACGAAGATCTCGCTCCTTTGAAAGAGTTGGGTATTTTGATCGATAGAGATGATGAAGGATACCTGCTGCAGATTTTTACCAAACCCATATTGGACCGCCCGACGATGTTTATCGAAATCATACAGCGCAAAGGCGCAAAATCCTTTGGAAAAGGAAATTTCAAGGCACTTTTCGAAGCTATAGAAAGAGAGCAAGAATCAAGGGGCACTTTGTAGTTTAGCAGCGATTTTTGAATTGTTGTTCTTAATTTCCAAAGGTGTTCCCTCTCCTTCGGAGAGGGCTAGCCTGCCGGACAGGCAGGGGAGAGGACTTTTTCTTAACGATTTGCAAATTTTCGGGCATTCTACACAAAGATTTGTTAAGGGTTTAGTTAAAGTACGTTAAAAGGGTTTTTCGAATAAAACTTTGCAGTAAATTTGATGTGTGAGGGGTGGTTCCCTTACAACTTTAAGTATTGGTTTTTCATAATTTAAAGTTTGGTTGGTTATTTAGGAAAAGCCCCGACGTTTACGTCAGGGCTTTTTTTTGTGCTTAATGTTGGCGTTCGAAAGCATTTTTTCACAAGAAAGCCCAGATAGAACTTTCAACTGTTTTATCGTAAAGTTCATCGTAAATCAATGCCATTGCCCCTATCACACAATACTTTGGAATAAATATTGTTTAAGTATTGTTAAGAGTGATACTGATTTGGTCACTTTTAGTAATTTTATCATAACAAATGGCTATGCGAAAGATTTTTACGATTCTCTTTTTGGCTTCCGGAATATTGTTGAATGCCCAGAGCAAAGACTCTGCATTTAAACCTGGGGAATGGCTAAAGTTCAGACTGCACTACGGGTTCTTGAACGCAAGCTACGCTACCCTTCAGGTAAAGAATGCCAAGATCAATGGCAAGCCCATGTACCATGTGGTGGGCAAGGGGCGTACCACAGGCTTCGCAAGTATATTTTTTAAGGTTAACGATCGTTATGAGAGTTACTTCGACAAAGAAGAAATGAAGCCTTATAAATTCGTTAGAAAAATCAACGAGGGCGGCTACACCAAAGATATTGAAATAAACTTCGATCATAATAAGGATCAGGCCATACTGAACGATAAAAAGAACAAGAAAAAGCACAAGTTCGACCTTCAAGACAGTGTTCAAGATCTGATATCGGCCTTTTATTATCTTAGAAATAACTATGAGCCTCAAGAGTTGGTCCAAGGCGAATCGATCAATTTGAAGATGCTCTATGATGATGACGGGGTCTTTAACTTTAAACTTAAATACCTGGGCGACGAGGTACTGAAAACCAAATTCGGAAAGGTAAAATGCTACAAGTTCAGACCATACGTGCAATCAGGCAGGGTCTTTAAAGAACAAGAAAGTCTATCACTGTGGGTTTCCGCGGATAAAAATAAACTTCCGATCCGCATCAAGGCCGATTTGGCTATTGGTGCCATTAAGGCAGATCTCGAGCAGTACAACGGGCTTAAACATCAGTTTAAGATTATAATGGATTGATATTGACCTTGAGATTGCCTTGAAGTAAGTGATTGAAATTTTTATAGGTTATTTTTCCCGCCTGCCAGCAGGCAGGTTATGTGCAAAAAGAGACATACCCGCCTGCCGGACGGGCAGGAAAAAGCAATTGACGTATTTCAGGGCGATCTCTTAGTGTTCTAATTGCTAAATTTGATTTCTTTTAGCAACCAGCACACTAATAAGATGAAAGATAAAGATCTCATTGATTCCCAGATTTCCAAACTTGAAGAAAAGTACAAAGACTCCGGCCAAGACGTCAACTCGTATCTAGACGGTCTTTTGCACCAACGCTACCTTACCTACTGGGACTATATAAACCTCGACACACTCTTAAGCCTTCAGGTACCTCGTACTTATTTTCCTGATGAGGAGATCTTCATCATGTACCACCAAATTACAGAACTATTCTTTAAGCTCATTCTACACGAGCAAAAACAGCTCGTTGACGACAAGTCGCAGAACGTTGATTTCTTTATCGAAAAAGCGCGTAGGATCAACAGTTATTACGAAACCTTGATTTCTTCCTTTAGTATCATGATAAAGGGAATGGAGCGCGAGCAGTTTCTACAATTCAGAATGGCCCTTTTGCCTTCCAGCGGGTTTCAATCGGTACAATACCGTATGATCGAGATTTATTCGACTCCCCTGGAGAATTTGGTGCACCATACCGAAAGAGAACAATTTTCTTCCGAAGACCCCATCGAAGAGCTCTACGAGCACATATACTGGAAAAAAGGCGCCACCGATGTCGATACTGGTGAAAAAACCTTGACATTGAAACAATTCGAATACCGCTATACCCCTAGACTTGTGCGAATCGCAAAACAGGTGCAAGACGGTTCAATCTGTCATAAATACCTACAATTACCTGCAAAAAAAAGGGATAATAAAGCCCTGATAAAAGCGTTAAAGACCTTGGATATGAATGCGAACATAAACTGGCCTTTGATGCATATGGGTTCCGCCCATCGCTATTTGGGCCGGGAAGCAGAGGAAATAGAGGCCACCGGTGGCACAAATTGGAAGGATTATCTTCCGCCTAGTTTTCAGAAAGTTGTATTTTTTCCAAATCTATATACAAAAGAAGAGTTAAATAATTGGGGAAAGCAGTGGGTTGACCATATCTTTAATCCCGATAAAATAAAAAAGTAAAATGCGAAAATTGTGGGGTTTGGTCTTTTTGTTCGCCGTATTGGCATCTTGTAAAGATGACAAAGCGGAATCTACCGACTTAAAAGAGGAAATTGCCGAAATCAAGGTTTTCGAGCAACCGAAGGAAATAAAAAAGGAATTCGGTTTTGATCTTGACAAATTCAACGTGCAGCTCGATACCGTAAAAAGAGGAGACAGTTTCGGCGAATTGATGATCGGGCACAAAGTCGATTACCCCAAGATCGAAAAAGTATCCCAAGATTATAAAGACACATTCGACGTGCGCAAAATTCGGGTGGGCAAACCTTATTTGATTTTAAAGTCGAAGGATACTTCTGAGACCGCCCAAGTATTTATCTATCAGAACGATCCTATCAACTATACTGTAATCGACTTTAGGGATAGCGTAAAAGCCTACAAAGAACGAAAAGAAGTAAAGTACGTGGAAAAAGAAGCTTCCGGCATTATTGAAACATCCCTATCAGAGGCGATTTTGGATCAAGGTATCGACTACAAGATCACAAATGATCTTTCTGAAATCTATGCGTGGACGATCGATTTCTTTAGACTACAAAAAGGAGATAAATTCAAGGTCATTTATAAAGAGAGGTATATCAACGATACGATTTATGCAGGTGCCGAACCTATCGAAGCTGCGTATTTTGAACATGAGGGGCGGCCTATTTATGCTTTTGCCTATGAGAGCGATTCGCTGAAAACCATGATGGATTATTTTGATGAAGAGGCAAATAATCTGCGAAGAACTTTTCTCAGGGCTCCGGTAAAGTTTAGCAGAATTTCATCGCGCTACAACCTCAAGAGAAGAATCCGTTATTACGGAAATAAAATAAGACCGCATCGCGGTACGGATTATGCGGCACCTGTCGGTACTCCGATTATGGCAACCGCCGATGGTGTGGTAACTGAGTCAAGAAGAAAAGGCGGCAATGGCAAATATGTAAAGGTCCGTCACAATGGCACCTATTCCACACAATACCTGCATATGAAAAAGCAGAAGGTAAAAAGGGGAGAGCATGTGCGTCAGGGCGATGTGATCGGCTGGGTCGGAATGACCGGCAATACCAGTGGGCCACATGTTTGTTACCGTTTCTGGAGAAATGGCAGACAGGTCGATCCGTTGCGCGAAGAGCTTCCTGCGGCCGAACCGCTAGACGAATCATTGAGGCCGGAATATTTTGAGTATATTGACCCGAAGAAAACACAATTGGATTGTATTGAATATGTCCATCCCCCAGAAAAAGACCTATTAACCTCAATCGAGTTCGAAGAATAAAATGGCGTTAAAGAACACTGACCCGACCACCACCGAAACCTGGAAAAAACTTACCCTTAATTACAACGAATGCAAAGACGATCATCTCAGAGATCTCTTTGCTACAGATTCGCAAAGAGCAAAAAACTTTTCGTTAAAGTGGAATGATTTTCTAGTCGATTTTTCCAAAAATCGAATTACCGAAGAAACCATGAAGCTTCTATTTCAATTGGCCGAAGAGGTCGATTTAAAGGATGCCGTTCAAAAATATTTTAAGGGAGACATTATCAATCAAACCGAAGGCCGGGCAGTTTTACATACCGCCCTCCGTGCAAAAAAAACAGATGAAGTTTTTGTTGATGGAACCAATGTCATACCGGAAGTTTATCAGGTTAAAGAACAGATCAAGGCGTTTTGCGAAGCCGTGATTTCCGGGGATAAAAAAGGATATACCGGAAAACCGTTTACAGATGTAGTCAATATCGGTATCGGTGGATCAGATCTTGGGCCGGCGATGGTTACGGAAGCTCTGAAGTTTTATAAAAACCACCTGAAGATACATTTCGTTAGCAACGTTGATGGGGACCATGTTCATGAGACGACCAAATTGTTGGACCCAGAGACAACACTTTTCGTAATTGTTTCCAAAACTTTTACCACTCAAGAAACTTTAAGCAACGCCACAACGATCAAAAAGTGGTTTTTGAATCATGGTACTCAAAACGATATCGCCAAACATTTTGCCGCGGTTTCAACTAATACTGAAAAAATAGCCGAATTCGGTATTGCCGATGAAAATGTTTTCCCTATGTGGGATTGGGTCGGCGGCCGTTTTTCATTATGGAGCGCGGTTGGCATAAGCATTGCCCTATCAATAGGCTTCGAGAACTTTGATTCGTTGTTGTCCGGCGCCAATGAAATGGACGAACATTTCAAGACCGCCGATTTTGATGGGAACATTCCTGTTGTACTTGCGCTGCTGAGCGTATGGTACAATAACTTCTTTGATGCCGAGACCGAGGCCATTATTCCCTATACGCAATATTTAAGTCGTTTTTCGGCCTATCTGCAACAGGGCATAATGGAGAGCAATGGCAAGAGTGTTGATCGAAATGGCAATAGGGCATCCTATCAAACGGGCACTATCATTTGGGGAGAACCCGGTACAAACTCGCAACACGCTTTTTTTCAATTGATCCATCAAGGGACTAAATTGATTCCTGCTGATTTTATAGGATTTAGAAATTCACTTTATGGCAATGCGGATCACCATAATAAGTTAATGGCGAACTTCTTCGCCCAGACCGAAGCCTTGATGAACGGAAAGACTTCCGATGAAGCCAGAAAAGAATTGGAGTCTAAAAACCTTTCCGAAGAAGAGATTGAAAAATTGGTTCCGTTTAAAGTTTTCGAAGGTAATAATCCGACCAACACGATATTGATCGACAAACTTACTCCCAGCAGTTTGGGCGCCTTGATAGCACTTTACGAGCACAAGATATTCGTACAAGGCATAATTTGGAATATATTCAGCTACGATCAATGGGGAGTTGAGTTGGGCAAACAATTGGCCTCGACGATATTGAAAGATATCGAATCTTCAGATATCGGTGATCACGATGGCTCGACCTTGCGATTATTGCAAACTTTTAAGAGTTGATTTTCTATTTTCAAGGTTCTTCACAAACTCTGATAACTTCTTGTTTATTAGTCTGTTTTTCTTTCTAAATTTATGTTAAATTGCGTCGGCTGATTTAACGTTCGCTTAATGTGGGATAAACAAAAATACCGCACTTTTGCAGCGATTTCTAGAACTAAATAAACACTAGACAAATGAAAAAAATGTACGTAGCGCTGGTTGCATTTTTAATGACAACAGTTGCATTTTCGCAAGGAACAATTACAGGTACTATCGAAGATGGCGAACTAGGTGGGCCGCTGCCGGGTGCCAGCATAGTAGTTGAGGGCACATCGAACGGCACCGCATCCGATTTCGACGGAAACTTTTCAATAGAGGTCGATGAAAACACTGGAAATTTGGTTGTCTCTTATATTGGTTATATGACCAAGAAGATACCCTTTACCAGTACCGGAAATATTGGTACGATAAACATTATGCCAGATGCCCAAGAGTTAGAGGGTGTAATTGTTACGGGAGTTCAAGATATTGCGAAAGACCGTAAGACACCAGTTGCGGTTTCTACAATTAAATTTGCTGAAATTCAAAAAAAACTGGGATCTCAAGAACTTCCTGAAATATTGAATACGACTCCCTCGATCTATGCGACCAAATCTGGTGGTGGTTTTGGTGATGGACGAATAAATATTCGAGGATTCGATACCAACAACTCGGCGGTAATGATTAACGGCGTACCTGTAAACGATATGGAAAACGGCCGTATTTTCTGGAGTAACTGGGCCGGACTTTCAGATGTAACCTCGGCTATTCAGGTGCAAAGAGGTTTAGGTTCTTCTAAACTTGCGGTATCATCTGTTGGCGGTACGATAAATGTTGTTACAAAAACGTCTCAAAACCCTAAAGGGGGCTCTATTGGTGCTACTGTTGGTAATGATGGTTATGTTAAAACTTTGGCCTCATACTCTTCCGGAGTTTTAGAAAACGGTTTTTCTACTTCTTTACTTTTAAGTAGGACGGGAGGTAATATGTACGCTGATGGAACCAACTTTGAGGGATACAACTTCTTTGTAGGCTTGGGCTATAAAAGTGGTGCCCATAGCTTCGAATTTATGGTAACAGGTGCTCCCCAATGGCACCAGCAAAGAAGCCGTGCAGTATCTATTGAAAATCAAATTCTTTATGGAAAAGGTGATGGTGAGCCAAACAGAAGATATAATGAGGATTGGGGCTATTTAAACGGGGCAGAATTTAGCTTTAGAAGAAACTTTTACCACAAACTTGTTAATAGCTTGAGCTGGAACTGGGAATTAAGCAGTAAAACAACATTACAAACAAACGCATACGCATCCTTTGGTCGTGGTGGCGGTACTGGCGAAATCGGTGAGATTGGCGGAAGAAGACAATTTGCTTTACCGCGAACTGCAGACGGATTAATAAGAGTAGATGATATCGTTGCTTTCAATAGTGGTACGGCAGTAGCTGATTTTAACGATGGTAACCCTAGAGAACAAATAGACGGACTTTATGTTAATAATAGCGACAGAAACCCTAATGAGAACAACACCAATGGTATTACTAGGAGAGCTTCTGTAAACTCACATAACTGGTATGGTCTACTTGCGAATTTCAACAACAGAATTAGCGATAAATTGATAATTGATTTTGGTATAGATGTAAGACAATATACTGGCTATCACTATCGTAGAGTCGATAATCTTTTAGGAGGAGATGTGTATCAGCAAACCGATGACCAAAACAATCCTTTAGGCGAAGGGGCGACTAATTTATTCTTTGAAACCTATGAATCCAACCAGCCGTGGTGGGTATTTGGCAACATAGATGATGAAGAAAAAATAGATTATTACAATGTAGGATATGTAAACTGGTTGGGTGTTTTTGGGCAAGTAGAGTACAACTTTACCGAAGATATAACCGGCTTTGTACAAGGAGCATTATCAAATCAAGGTTTTGCAAGAGAAGAGTTCTTTGGAGAAACCCCTCCCGAAAAGACAGATTTTGAAAATATTCTAGGAGGAAACGTTAAAGGAGGTTTAAACTGGAACATTGACGAAAATCACAATCTGTTCGCTAATGGTGGTTATTATGAGAAGCAACCCTTGTTCGATGCGGTTTTCTTGCAATTTGGCAATAATTTGAACCCTAACCTAACCAATGAAAAAATTGTTGGCATTGAATTAGGTTACGGTTTCAGGAGTTCAACTTTTAGAGCTAATGTAAACTTGTATAGAACCAGCTGGAAGGATCGATTTGATAACGTTCAAGCAACTTTTAATTTTGGAGAGCCTGATGAAGTCCGTGGTACGGCTAACCTTTTAGGTATTACTCAAGTACATACAGGTCTTGAAATCGATGCAAGGTTACAGGCAAGTGATAAGTTGGCATTTACAGGGATGATTTCTATTGGCAACTGGGAATATCAAGATGATGTAACGGCAACATTTTTTGATAACGATCAATCCCCAATTGTAATTGATGGTGTAGAGCAAACACAAACATTGAGCTTAGATGGGGTAAAAGTTGGCGATGCCGCTCAGTTTACCGCGTTTATAGGTGTTGACTACAGTATCTTAGAAAATCTTAGTGTAGACTTAGGCTATCGTCGTGCATCCAATCTTTATGCAGATTTTGATATCACACGTATCGATGATAACGGTGCTTTAAAACTACCTTCTTTTGGTTTGACCGATGCGGGTATTTCTTATGGTCTACCATTTGGAGAATCAAGATTGAACTTCAGATTGAACGTCAATAATGTATTTGACACTACGTATATCGCGGAATCGGATACCAATGATTTTGTTGAACCTGGGGACGTTACCTATGATGGGATCAATGTAAGCAATAGGGTTTTCTTTGGTTTTGGAAGAACATGGAATGCAAGTGTTCGATTTAATTTCTGAAAACACATGGCAATTGTATTATAGACTGTTTTGAAATGTATGATTAGAATTTTTATAGTTTATTTTTAGGGCAGGATTAAGCATCCGCTAAAATAAGGCGGATAAGGATAGCAGGCTTATCGTTCAAAATTTTAACGGAACCTGCCTGCCTGCCGGGCAGGAAAAAATAATTGATATATTTCAAAACAGTCTCTTAAAAACCCGCTCGATTTCGAGTGGTTTTTTTATTCCAAAATTCATTACATTTAAATTCTAAAATCAGAACTCATGTATGAAGCTACATTAACGTTACATTCCTATTTGGCCTATATCGTCTTGGCCGTTTTGTTCTATAATGGGCCTTGTTGGCAATAAAATGTTTACTCCAGAGAAAGATTTCAGATTAAGTCTTTTTACCCTGATATTGTCACATATTCAATTAGTGGTGGGGCTGATTCTTTTCTTTGTCTCAGTAAATGGACTGAAAGCCATTCAGACCTTGGGTATGGGCGGTATGAACGCCCCTTCTCGCTTGTTGGCAGTAGAGCACCCTTTTGTCAATATTTTGGCGGTTATTCTAATTACCATCGGATGGTCTCGGCACAAAAAGTTTATGGAAGGAAATAAAAAATTTCAGTCCATCGCTATTTTTTATGGCCTGGGCCTGATATTTTTTCTCAGTCGAATCCCTTGGGGGCAATGGTTCAATTAATATAAATTTCTTGTCATTCCCGTGAACCTACCTACCGGCAGGCAGGGGCGGGAATCTTTTAATTATAACTCAAAACTTCAATCGAGATAAACTTTAATAAATGAAAATAACCATACTTCTTTTTGTGTTGACAATCGCATTCGCCTCATGTAAAACAACTGCCCAGACAACCGAAACAACAAATCGAAAATCGCTTTTTAATGGCGAGAATCTAGAGGGTTGGACAATTTATGGAACTGAAAAATGGTACGTCGAAGACGGACTTCTGGTCTGCGAAAGTGGCCCTGACAAAGGGTATGGTTATTTAGGAACCAACGACCATTACAAGAACTTTGAACTGAATTTAGAATTCAAACAAGAGGCCAATGGTAATAGTGGCGTATTTATCCGCTCAACCTTTGATGGCACGAAGGTAAGTGGTTGGCAGGTCGAAGTCGCGCCCCCTGGAAATAATACTGGTGGCGTTTATGAATCGTATGGCCGCGGCTGGTTGCGCTTAAAATGGGCGAATGGAATCGTATGAAAATTCGAGTCGATGGCGCTACTGTAACCTCATGGCTCAATGGTACTGAAATGATGACCATAACAGATGAAAAAATCGGCGCAGGCGAAGGCTCGATAGCATTACAGATCCATAGTGGGGGTGATATTAAGATAAAATGGAGGAATATTAAAATAACGGAGTTGTAATATTT
>QIJL01000121.1 GCA_003232435.1 Flavobacteriales bacterium
CTGTTTGTAATCCAACTTTGCCCCTATGGTTTTAAAACCAATGGTCTCAGCGGCATCGCTCAATTTTAAAAGGTTGCTGCCTTCTCGGGTAGTTTCGGAAAGTTCCCGAATTTCTTGTAACGAGATAAGCTTGCCATAGTGTTTAGCAATGATTCGTAAACAGGTGGGTCCGCAGTCCTTTGAATCTGGTTGTTTATAAAAGGGAAAATTATTATTCAAAAATTGATATTTTATAAGGAGTAAAAATAGGAAAATTCTGTATCCTACGAATTCAATATGAATATAAAAGCCGTTTATACTCCAATTTCAATGTAGCCTTCCCCGTTTTGATCTTTTTGTTTAATTTAACCACTGTAAGAAAAGGAGTAAGTCTTCAAAAACAGGGAAGCCTTCAGACTTACTAAGTGGTCTAGAATAAAATTTATAACTAATTCGAAATTTAAGTTTTAAATTGAAATGACTTAGGGGCGAAATAATCCCCATAAAAGAAACGATTTTCAGGAATCATCTATTTTCAAGCAGAGGTGCTTTTAATTGGCCGTTTTAAGGAAACATTTTTGCAAGGATGTGAACCATTAGTCTAAGAGTCCCAAACCTGGTCTCTTTTAGTAGTTTCGTTAATTGACGTTTTACGAGACCAAAATTGTAGTGAAAATCGATATAGAATTGAGAAGGAATCAATATCTAGACCTTCGCACAAAGGCATTTTTTCTGGCAAGATCTAGCAACTCTTTTTTAGAAAAGAAAATGGCTCTGCCGATTTGGTAATAAGGCACGATTTTCTTTTTCTTCCAACTTATCAATGAAGTCACGGAGATACCCAAAAATTTTGCGGCCTCTTGTTGGCTCAATCGGTCATCTCCGGGATTGATTGAAGTCTCGTTTATGAGTTCTGTTTTTCGTAATTCTTCTAAGACCATTTTAACGGTTCTTTTCAAATCCTCTTTTGTGTGCGTGTAAAAAAGTACATTTCCCATCTTTATCGTATTTAAACCCGAGCTTAATGCTCGTTAACTAAATTGGGGATAAATTTGGAGAATGGGCTTGCACCTGAGATATTAGTGCATTGTTAGGGCTGATATATACCCATACCATGGTAATTAATACATAAACCTAGGGAAGGTAGTGCAATCAATCGTCTATTTTAAGGATAGATCGCACACGCCTTCTAATCTCTTTATCAGGGAAAAGATGGTGTTCATCACTCGGAATTCGTATTAAAGAACTATAACTAAACCCGTCTTTACCATTTTTCTCGTGGATATCTTCGTCCAGAGTACGGATAATCTGTGTTTTGTTACTGAGCAAATAGTTCTTGTCAGAAAGGTATAGCAATAGTTTAGTAAAGTTCTTGGCCTGCGTAGCGGGAATGAAATCCAAACGCTTGTATCCAAAATTATTGACGGTACGCTTGGAGAAGTCCATTTTCTCGTCATATTCAAAAGAAAAGTTCCGGTATATGAAACTTTCCAAGGCTCTACTCTTTTCATCATCGACCTTGAGCTTTATATGATTGAAAAAATCCATGAAGGCTTTATTTAATTTTATCTGTGACCCTTGTTTAGAGATAATGATTTGATTTTTTGGTGGGTCTTCACTTTCCTTTTTGACAGGCATTGATAAATCTTTGGCCCTTAGATTTTTTAGCCAATCAAAATAATGAAACGAATGAATGAGAGGTGGGGAATACGATTTTAGGGTCTTCACTCCCGTATCTTTATTCTGTATTATATAACTGCGGCTTTTAGCTGTTACATCCTGAAAATAGTCCACCCCAAGAAGTTCTTTCAACTCTTCCAGGGAAGATAAGAGCTTGGTTTTTAAAAGTTTGAAAAGCTCCTTGTTCTTTAATGTATCGATAGCCAATTGCTTCCATTTCTCAAAATCCACAAGCATGGGCAATAAAAGTATTGTCCTATCCATAACCGCATAGGAAAGTTCTTGTCTATTCTTCCCTATGAAAAGTTTTTTGATGATGTTACCTTCCTTCATGAGCGTGTCTGCGATTCCATGCCCTAGATTTTCAAAATCCCTCTCCACATGGCTTTTAAGAAAGTTAAGTGCATGACCGTAAAACGATATTGCTTCCCCGGAGGGAAAACCATATGCAGAAAAACAAAGCCGTTCTTCAAGCGACATGAGGTTCAGCAATCTTTCAAAATCAATTTGAGGCTTTCTTATTTCGTCTTTTGCCCGATAATAAATCAAAAAACGATTGATCCGGTCTATAGTAACCATCTCATCCAGTAAAAACTTTAGTGTTCCAAAATCTATCCTGAAGAAAGAATAGCAGTCTTTACTGAACCTGTCGGAAAGGACATAGCCCGAAGAAGGTTCTTCTAAAACAGCAACTTTTATCCTTTTTTTAGAAGAATGTTTTTTAGGATTCAGTTTTGAAAAATCGAATAGAACATCAAGGCTAGGCAGTATGGCATCGTCCTTTACATTTTGAAGTAGCCAATCCAAAAGATGATAGTACTGATAAGGACTAAGTTTCTTGACTTTGAACCTGATGTGTTCCTTAAATTCCTTGGTTTGAAATTCACTAAAGAAAAATAGCTTTATTGGCTCAAGGGATTCCTGTATGTTTAAAGTCCTATCCAATCTTTTTTATTTTTCCCAGCACAGCATCCATTCTTTATGTTTCTAAGACGGGGTTTGTTACAAAAAGGATGTTCAAAAATGAGTTTGCGCTTAGGAATCGTCTTATTCAAACGCTTTTTGGTGGGAAATCTTGTACTGATGCTTGAAGTAAGGAATTTTGGAAATCAGTACTATCTGAGAGTATTCGAGGATATTAATTCAAATTTTGCCCCATGCCCTTGACATTTCTTCTTGCTTAAGGCTCTCAGCAATTTTAACATACCGTCTAAAAGTCTCCTCTTTTTTGTGACCTGTTATATTTCTTACGACCATTTCTTTCATGCCCAACATCAAACTATTGGTCACAAAGGTTTTTCGTGCGGTGTGGCTTGTTATGAGGTCATATTTGGGAACTGTTTTATCCAATCTTCTCGTGCCGATATATCGGGTAATCGAAGTTGGGGTGTCGATTTTAACGATTTGGCAGCATTCTTTTATAAACTTATTGAATTTTTGAGAGGAGATTACTGGCAGGGGTTCCCAAATAGTATCCTCATACTTTTTCAATATAGCTTTTGCATATTCGTTTAGAGGAATACGATGGTCAATGGTTTTGGTCTTTTGAATGTTCAATTTGATTTCGTTCTCCGATATATTAGAAGGGCGGAGATTTTTCAAATCGGAAAACCGTAGCCCCGTAAAGCATCCAAAGCAATAAAAATCCCTGACCCGCCTTAACCTTTCCGTTTCAAATTCGTGATTATAGAGGGTCATCAGTTCATCAAGGGTGAGGTATATGACCTCTATTTCTTCTTCTGGGGCTTTGAATTTTAAAAAAGTAACGTTCTCATGATACCCATTCTCCATTGCCCATCTCATGAATGTTTTTAAGGTCGTAATAAGCCTTGAAAAATAGTTGTTCTTGGTTTGCTTGGTAAAAAAGCAGAACTCCTGAAATCTAATAAAGAAATCATTATTGATCGTATCGAATCGTAAAGGATAATCTAGTTGATCACTAAAATCTTTATAAACATTTAGTGCTGTTACATAGGATTTAATTGTTCTCTCGACTTTGGTAAGTTTACCTGTCTCAATGAATTCATCAAAGCATACCAAAAAATCATTTGAGATGTTTACGCTTTTGTCAGAGTCAAAGCGGATTAAAAAATCTTCTTTAGTCGGTCCGATTTCATTGATATGAAAAAACCTAAATATTTCCTTTGCCTTCCTTTCAAAACGTTCAATTTTATCGTTATATTCCAGATGGTAATTATAGGCCTCAGATTTTAATGGTGGTTTTATCCGTTCGTTTTTCTCATTCCAATGTTTCGCATCGGATTTGGCTCCCTGCACCACCCTACGTATCCGAAATCCATCGAAGGTAATCAATGCCCTCACGGGCATTAATCCATGTTTATCAACCTTATCCCTTCTTAAATCAAATGAAACTTGCATACTCTATAAAGATACGAAAACGGATGAAACAGGGGGCAAAATAGGGGGAAATATTTTTCGTAAAATTAAAATAATTCTATTTAAACCAATACAATTAGCCTTTTATCTATCGATATTAACGGATTTAAAGGCATTAAAGCATGTTTAAGGGATATGGTACTCCCGCCTCGAGTACAAAGAGAAAGCCAAGATTTTGATCTTGGCTTTTTTAGTTCAAGAAAAGTACTTGGTACAACAAATTATCTTTTTCCTTTACTTTTTGATACTACATTCTTTTTATCATAGGCTACATTAGACTAAAATCTATCAATTTGGTTTCTATCTCCATATAGTGAACTCCATACTTTACTATGCCTAGAAGGGTTTTTTGTTTTCTTTTTTCTCCCTACCCACAAAAAAGCACCCGCAGGGTGCTAGATTCTATATCAAAAATCACATCACTTTTTAGATGATTTTATAGTCCCTTAAAAGTTGAGTTAACGAGAATACTAAAAAAACGGAAAATAGTACTGATATAGCTTCGGTTACGAGGTATTGTATTCTAGTTCCATAAAACAGCGATTTAATAGGACAGTTGAAGTCATCCTTAATTGGAAGGATGTTTGAAAAGGAACTCTTTACTTTTTTAGTTCTCCGAGAAACTCTAGCACCGAAGACTTATAGCTTTTACCGATCGGGATTTCCAATTTACCAATTTCAATATCTTGTTTTGTATACGCAGTAATTTTTTTGGTATTTACAATGTACGAACGGTGGTTTCTGGTAAAGCGTTCGTCGAGAACTTGCTTGAAAGAAGTAATACTATGCTTTATTAAGTGCGTTTCGCTTTCGGTTACGATTTTTATATAATCCTTGACACTTTCAACATATAATATGTCATCAAAAAAAACTTTTACCTGTTTTCTGTCTTTCCGAACGAAAACAAAATCACTTTTGGTTTCATCAATCTCTTCTGTTAAGGTTTTCGAGGTTTGTTTGTACTCCAAAAATTTCTCAATCGCCTTGAAAAAACGAGCAAAGGAGATAGGTTTTAAAAGGTAATCAACTGCGTTCAATTCAAAGCCTTCCAATGCGAAATCACGATATGCAGTCGTGAAAATGACCTTGGGCTTGTACATTAGGTTTTTGAAGAAATCCGTGCCTTTTAAAACCGGCATTTCAATATCCAAAAAAAGGAGGTCTACTTTTTCCTCTTTAAGGATTTTGCTAGCTTCAATGGCACTGGCACAAGAAGCGACCAGCTCAAAATCATCCAATTGCGTCAAATGGTATTTAATAAGTCCTCTTGCAAGGGCTTCGTCATCGACAATTACACATTTGTACTTCATTCTCTTTTTAGTCTTATTGCTACTTCATAGCTATCCTCTTTATCGCTAATCATTAATTCATGCGAATTCGGATACAATAATTCCAATTGCTGTTTAACGTTCTTGAGTCCCAAAGGTTCTTCATTCTCCGGATTCTTCCCGATAGTACTACTTGGCTTTGAATTGTATGTTGAAAACAAAACATCCGTATTATCGGTAGTCAAGGAGATATTGATTTCGGCCTTTTTCAATTCTTGTGCTACGCCGTGTTTGAAAGCATTTTCGACAAACGTTAATAAAAAGAGGGGAGCGATCTTTACTTCGGGGTCAATTTGATGGTCAAAATCTACTGCAACACGATTTCCATATCGTATTTTTTCCAAAGACAGATAATTTTCGATAAGCTCGATTTCTTTTTGAACGGGCACATAATTCTCTTTGCAACGGTATAGGATATAATCCAAAATATTTGAAAGCCGTTCAATAACTTCCGGGGTCTTATCCGATTTGTCCAAAGCCAATGCATATAGGTTATTTAGGGTATTGAATAGAAAATGTGGGTTTAGCTGATTTCGTAAGGCAGTAAGTTCGGCAATTTTCTTTTGCTCGTTGAGCTTTAAAAATTTTTGCTGATTCTTATAAAAACGGACCATCAACAATAAGGCGGTAGGTGTAAGGTATAATATACATTTACTCAAAAAAACGGAAAAATAGGTCAATCTTTTTCCATATGAGTCCACGGCATAACTTCGTTGAATCTCGTTGTATGAACCAAAGTACTCGACATCAAAATAAAACATCTTAACAGCTTGATAGAAGGCATATACGGATATCAATAAGGTCAACATCCAAAAGACAAAGGAACCTGTTTTCCTCCGATTTAGAAATTTGGGCATCAGCACATATATGCAGGTGTAAGCCGTAATGATCTGCACCAATACAATGAGTCCGTAAGATTCGAATACATGCCTATAACCGGCATACATACTGACATTGCTCACTGACAATACAAAATATAAATACACCACTGCCCAAAATAGCACATGTCTTAAAACCGGGTACTTGAAATATGTAAGTAGTTTGTTCATACCGTCAACCATAAAAATAACCTTTATAGCTCTTCCTAAAACCTAGTGTCTACGAAACCCCGATTAATGGCTATGAATAGGCCAAAATGAACCCTGAACGCCCAAAAGACCATCCGCAGACACGAATATGTCCTTCGTCTACTTTTTCAAAAACCACCAATACGTAGCTCTAGTTTTGAAAAAAGTAAAGATGCAAATGATCGGTAAAGTCTTAAAAGTCATTGTTGTAGTTAGTATTCTAGGGGTACCGAACCCATCGAGCGCACAGACCATAAATTCGGTCAAGGGGAATGTAATCAATTCAAAAAATGAGGTTTTGTTAGGGAACGCTCTTGTTATTTCGCCTAAAGACTCTACCATCATAACCGGAACCAGTTTTTTTGAAGGGAAATTTGAATTGTTGGATCTAGAGGCAAAGAAACTGTTGTTAAAGCTTACCTCCCTGGAATTTCAGGATACTTATGTCTCAATTGTTTTTAATGGATCGCCCCATATTGATTTAGGAAATATAATTGTCGCCGAAGCGCAAACAGAACTTGAAGAAGTAGTTGTGATTTCGAAAACTCCATTGGTCAAGGAAAGAGCGGACGGCTCCATCGAGGTCAAGGTAGAGAATACCACTTTAGCCACTAGTACTTCGGTAAGCGAAATACTAAGTAGGTCTCCCGGTATCTTGATCGATGAGGACAATAGTGTACAAGTTTTTGGAAAAGGTGCTGCCGTCATATTCATTAATGGATTACGGGTTGCCAATGAACGCCTCTCAACACTTTCCCCTTCTAATATCAAAAGTATTGAAATCATCGGCAATCCTGGGCCCCGATATGATGCAGAGGGCAACGCGGTCATTAATATCATTACCAAACGCGATAGCGAAGAAGGCTCTAAGGGTTCTATTAGGAACTACTACAGTTATTCGGATTTTGCCGGATATGACAACAGAACCAATATAGATTACAACTATTCAAAAGGAAAATGGTCAGTAAATGGCAACTATGGTCTACAAAACGGAAATGATAGATGGGGATGGAAAACGTCTCGGACAAGAGATTTAGCAGAGAACTTTTTTAAGTCAAATATCAAAGCGGACTCGAGGAGCAAATTGGAAAACTTTTCGAATTATGGACTTGGTCTTCAATTCAATGTTACCGTAGACAGCTATCTCTCATTGGAATATAATGGAGCCTACGAAGACCTGGGAGGCACTATGCTAAGTGAAAATACGATAACCGACAATGAAATAGGCATCTATAATAGCATACTTACCCGCGACGATACAACATTAAAGAATACCCTCAATGCAAATTATTACTCCAAAATCGACAGTTTGGGTTCCAATCTTTTTGTTGGAGGCCAGTATTCCGCCTATAATAATGATTTTGATAATGACATCGATGAATCCAATAGTATTGATGGCATAGAAAGAAATGCCCTTATAAATAATAAAGGGGACAACAATATAAATATATTCAGTGTGCAATCCGACTATACCAAAGCATTCGAGAATACACATCTTTTGGAGTTAGGGGTGAAATATGGGAACGTCAACATTAATTCAGAAACTCTATTTTTTGATATTGACACTATTGGAGCACCGATCAGAAACGAAACATTATCAAGCAATTTTGAATATGATGAGATAGTTCCCGCTGCTTATATCAATTATAGGGGAAGTATATCTGATAGTGTAAACTATAGTTTCGGACTGCGGACAGAACTGACCGGTATTAAACTTGTTACCAGTGTTGATGGCGGCGAAATAATTGAGGACAATTATATTGATTTCTTTCCCAATGCCTCAATAAATGCTAGGTTATCTAAAGGACTAAGTGCTTATCTTACGTATTCCTCAAGAATAAACAGGCCACCTTATAATAGATTGAACCCCTTTGTGGTCTATCAAGATGCCTTTACCTCGATACGCGGAAATAGAAACCTTCAACCTTCCAAGGTACATTCGATCGAACTTGGGGGGACTTTTGACAATTGGAGCTTAAAAACGGGATATAATTATACTATAGGCCCAATTACCGGTGGGGCTTTCCAATCGGAAGATAACTCTAGGGAATACATCTTGCAACAAGTTAACGTCAGCAAAGAGCATGCTTTCTTTGCAACCTTGTCCAAGAATATAAACTTAAAATGGTGGAAGTCGATAAACAATCTAAGTTTGAGCTACAATAAGCTAGTGGACGATACGGAAACTTTTGATATAAGGCCTAGTCGACCTTACTATTATGCCTACTCCCAGAATACTTTCGATATTCAAGATTGGTTTACTTTGTATGTAACGGGTTGGCATTTAAGTGATATGCAAGACGGCATCAAGCTGAGAAAAGGCCAGTCTTCGGTCAATGTAGGGCTAGAAAAAAAATTGTTCAATAATGCGTTCACGTGCAACCTTGATTTCAATGACATTTTTTACGGCGTTATGTATGATGGAGGATACAGAATAGGAACTACCGATGTTATTTATGCCAATCAGCTTAATACAAATTATGTTCGGCTTTCGGTATCCTATAATTTCGGGAAACTTAAAGAGTCCAAATATAGCAACAAGAATGTCGGGGAAACTGAAAATAAACGAGTTCAATATTAAGATTCTATTCAATAAATGAATATTCCCGATTCAAATCGAAACGCAATCAAATGTATTGAGGTTTTCAGATTATCAATAATTTAAATAAAAGATTTGAGGTTTTTAATGGACAGTAGTGATTCTAGTTATCGAGATATCCTTATCAAAAACCATACTTAGTTAGCGGATAGTTCCATCGCCTTTCCTTTCATTTTTTCGGTGTCGGCCTCAAGATTCAAGACCTTTAAAACAGTCGGAGCGATCTGATTACTATACAACTGTTCCCGATTAGAGACTTCTCCTTTTGCATCAACTCCCTTTCCGAAAACGATTATCCAAACACCATCGGCATTCTTTACCTTATCGCCATGGTTTCGCCAGGTATCCAGGGGATCCGTGCCCCGGCCATGGTCTGTTGTAATTATAAATAGCGTATTGTCTTTATAAAAAGGGTCTTGTTGGGTAAAGTCCCAAAGTTCTTCGATCATTGCGTCTGTGGTATTTGCAGACTTCAAATAGGCCTCATAATCGCCGTCATGAGCAAAATCATCGGTTTCTCCATAAGATATGTAAACAAGCCGAGCGTGGTTTTTTTTCATATGCTCCATCATATAGTTATGGGTAAAGGCATCGAATCGTACCGTACTCCACGGACTAGGAACTTTAGGCTGTAACTCGTTCAGGAATTTTTCGCGCTCGGTCAGATCATTGCCTTCGGCCAATTCAAAGCCCGCATTGACCGGCACTCCTGATCGCTCTTCATTCACGATATAAGGAAAAACATCCCAGCTTCCAAAAGCGGCCACCTTGTCTTTATAGCGAGCATCTCGATTCGCGATTTCCAAAACGGTAACGTTCGGATTGTTCACCTTATCGTTACTGTCGATACGGGCGTCATCTGCGATACCGGTCAAGATTTCGTTATAACCCGGATAGGAAAACCACATTTTATTGGTCAGATTCACCTTGCTGCCCAAGTCTCTGTTTCCGTGGATCTGACCGATTTTTGAAACTTCCTTCCAAAAGAAAGGAAACAAGGCTTCCCTTCTTTCGGTCGGGGAATCACGCCAAAAATGTTCTTTTAAACCTGTTGTGTCATTTACATATTTCTTATTGGCCACCAAAAGCGGGTCAGCACCTGAGAACAATTCTTGCCAACGGAGTCCATCAAAAGTAATCAACACAATTTTGGTATTATCCTCTTGGGCCTTGCAGGAAGCAGTACTTAAAAAAAGTATTCCTGCTAAAATGTTCAATATACATTTCAGTTTCATTTGTTGCGGTTTTAATCGATTTTCAGAGTTAGGCCCCTATAAAATTTGACCTTCCTACTTAGAGACTGTTTTGAAATATCTCGATTATTTTCTTATAGCCTCTTTTTGCGCATAACGTCGTTAAAATTTTGAACCGTAGCCCTGCTAAAAATTTTGCCTAGTTCTGCATCAAAAATAGGCAATAACAATTCTAACGACATATTTCAAAACAGTCTCTTAAAGGTAAACTCTGGCAATCTAATAATTTCTCCGCCTTTCACGACAGAATCGTGGGCCAAAATTCCGACACAAGTGATATTTGCAGATTGCACCGCATTGGGGTACGGCCGGCGATCTTCTATAAGAGCCTGGTAGAGCTATTGATTTTCAAATAGCTGCAATTTAGTCTGGCTCTAGTTTAGGTCTGCGTTGATAAATACAATTTTATCGGCTTGGGCATTTAAAGGCCAATGTTCGGTTTGGGCTAAAGCCCGGCAGGTGCTTTTTCCATTGCCACGGCTTAAAAGCCGTGGCAATGGAATTGGAAAATCGATTTTTCAGTTGCTCCCGGATTTATCCGGGGGACGAATTTGACCCTGTTAACCGGGCTTTAGCCCAAAACCCGTAATACCGAACCAATAACCATAGGGCTTTCAGGAATCATAGCTATTTTA
>QIJL01000299.1 GCA_003232435.1 Flavobacteriales bacterium
TTTCAGGGTCTGGTTCATTTGATTGATACAGCAAATGTGCATCGGTTTGAACTGCCATCATAAAGAAGTATACCGAACTGTTCGTTTTTAGTGATGAATTGCATTTGAAATCTTGTATTACAGTTCAGTCTGAAAATAGTACAGTTCGGTATTTTGTTTTTCAAAGGAAAGAAAAATTAGCGGAGTTTTGAGCCATCATTAATAACTGATAAAAACAAAATATAAACAGATTCCCGACTTCTCGGGAATGACAATTAAAAACTTTAATCATGAAAAAATCAGGACTTATCTTAGGATTACTTTTAATCGGATTTACAACTGTCGCACAAGAAGCGACCGGAACTACAGTAACGGTTACCATTGAAAATGTACTTTCTGATGGAGGAACAATTCTGGCCGGGCTGCACACTACCGATACTTTTATGAAAGGAGCGGGAATCATCGACGCAATGGAACCTGCGAAAGCGGGCGAAATCACATTGACCTTTGAAAATGTCGAACCAGGCACATACGCCATAATGGTCATACACGACGCCAACGACAACAAACAGATGGATATGGACGCCGCCACGGGAATACCTCAAGAGAGCTACGGTACATCAGGTACGATGAACCTTTACGGCCCACCGACTTTTGCCGATGCGAAGTTCGAAGTAACCGGGGAAGATCAAGAAATCAAGATTCGGTTTTAAGTCCTCTCCCCTAAAGAGGTTGTCCAAAAAGTAGACTTTCTTTGTCAAACTGAGCCTTTCGACGTAGTCTATACTGAGCAAGGTCGAAGTGCTCAAGACAGGCTTTGTCAAAGTTCTTATCTCCTTTATTATAATATAGAGGTCTTCGACGAGTTCAGACTGACAATTCAGATGTGAATATACTTTTTAGACAACCTATTTTTTAAACAAATATTCATCAACCTGCCCCGCTGAAGGGCGGGGTCAAAAAAGGGGCTTCCTATTTAAGGAAGCCTTTTTGTGGTTAAAAGTTTAAGCGCTACATTTAACATAGCGAACTCGTCTTGAGTTAATGTTTTACCTGCGCATTTCGTGTCCTGATTTTGTCATTTTTCGTTTCCGTAGCTATGGCTACGCAACCAAAAAATGACTTCATCAGACCACAAAAGCCTTCATTCTCGGTTCCAAACATTAACTCAAGACGAGTTCAGCAACAAACCAGCCGTTCCCCAGTATAAAAATGAAGCATTTTCTAATACCACCTTGGTCTTGAACTTAGATGCGAATTTTCTTCGTGTCATATCAGTAAATTTAAGTTTCTTTTCTTGAACTTAACTTACTGCCCTGTTTTCGGGGGGATGCTCACACTTCTATAAAGATTAATCCATTACCTAGGTTTCTCTCCTTAAATGAAAAGTCCGAAATGGGTCAACAACGATTTTCCGCATCTTTTTTCCTTCAAAAATTATGAAAAAAATAACATCTGGTGCAATTTTTGATGTTGCATATTAATTAGCTTTAAATAATCAAAAACCGAACCACCATGAATAAAAAGCGACTCCTTCTCATCGGTATTCCTGTTTTACTTCTAATCCTTGGCTATTTTTTTTTCAAAACCGATGCTGATGAAGAAGTTTTGATTACCTCAAAGGTTGTAAAGGGAGAATTCTTAAATGAGGTCATTATTTCTGGGGAAGCACAATCTACTAGTTTAAAGAAAATAGATGCGCCTGTTGAACTCCGAAATTACCGCCTCTATGATGTGAAAATCCAGGATCTGGTGCCCGAGGGAACTGTTGTTAAAAAGGGGGATTATGTTGGTAAATTAGACCCTTCTGGTATTAACGGGCAAATTATAGATGCCCAATTAAATTTAGAAAGCGCCGAATCAAAATTTCTGCAAGAACAGTTAGACACTACGTTAACATTGAAGCAAGAAAGAACGGCCATAAAAGATATTCAATTCAACATGATAGAGGATAAGCTGGAGCTAAAACAATCGATTTACGAATCGCCAGTGACCATAAAGCAGTTGGAGATAAAGATAGAAAGGGCCGAACGGGATTTAAAAGAGAAAAAGGAAGATTATTCAATAATAAAGAGAAAAGCCATCGCCAAAATGGTGGAGGTTGGCACTGAAGTGTCTAAGATAAGGAAAAAGCTGGATGGTCTTCTAGAGCTTCAAGAATCTTTTACCATTCATTCTGATGCAAATGGCATGATTACCTATATGAAGAATAGGGATGGTTCTAAAAGAATAATCGGATCTAGTATTAGTCCTTGGGATCCAACCATTGCAACATTACCAGATTTAACAAAAATGGAATCAAAGACTTATGCCAATGAAGTGGATATTCGAAAATTAAAGAAGGGCTTATCTGTTACTATTGGTTTTGACGCCTTCCCTGATGTCACGCTAGAAGGTACTGTTACTAGTGTTGCGAATGTGGGTGAAAAAAAGAGAGGTTCAGACATCAACCTATTTCAGGTCATGGTAAAATTAAATGGGTCCAATATCAATATTAGACCTGGAATGACCACTTCTAATAGAATTTTAATTGAAGAGGAAGAAAATGTACTAACCGTTCCACTTGAGGCTATTTTTTCCAAAGATTCTGTTAGTTATGTATATATAAAATCTGGATTTTCTATTACAAAGAGGGAGATAGAATTGGGAGGCTCTAACTTTGATGCTGTGGTCGTTAAAAACGGATTAAAGGAAAATGATGTGGTTTATTTAAGTAAACCAGAAGGCCTAGAGGAGAAAGGTATTGCACTATTAAATAAATAACGTGATAGACAAAATACTTTTTGAACAGATTAAGTCTAATCTGAATGAAGCAACTCGCGTAATCCTAGCTAACAAAACACGCACATTTTTAACCGCCTTAGGAATTATTTTTGGAGTTGCGGCCGTAATTACCATGCTTGCCATAGGAAAAGGGGCTGAAAAAGAGATTCTTGCACAATTGGAATTGGTTGGTGTAAACAATATTGTTGTTACCCCTATACCCGATGTGGCCGATGAAAATGGATCCGATTCAGAGGAAGAAGGGGGCGTAACGCAAACTGTCCGATTTTCAAAAGGATTGGATTTGTTGGATGCTACAAGCATCCAAGAAAACATTCCAACGGTAAAAAGGCTGAGTCCCGAGATTATTCTGGAAACCTATATGATCAAAAAGGGAAGACAAAGTCCGGTTAAATTAATCGGGGTAACCAATTCCTTTTTTGAGACTTCCAATGTTCATATTGGTCAAGGCGAAAATTTTACCAAAGTACAAACGGTCAATGCCCTACCGGTGTGTATAATTGGTGAAAAAGTAGAGAAGAAACTATTTACGGGTGAAAGTGCCCTTGGCAAACAAATTAAAGTAAAGAATGTTTGGCTTAAGGTAATTGGCATCATAGAAGAAAAATTAATCTCAGAAACGGCTCAGGAAAATTTGGGGATCCGAGATTTGAACCAAGATGTATATATTCCTATTAAAACGTTTTTGGTAAGGTACCAAAATCGTAAGGTTATAGGCGACCAACCCGACTATAATCAAGAACAACAAGGTGGCCCAAAAAAGCGCATAGCAAGAGGCAATTATCATCAAATCGATAAGCTTACCATACAAGTAAATAATTCAAACGAGTTAAAGGCTACCGCTGAAGTAGTCAGTAAAATGCTCAAAAGAAAGCACAATGGCATGCTCGATTTTGAAATTACAATCCCTATTAATTTATTGAAGCAGCAACAAAAAACAAAACAGATTTTCAATATAGTCCTAGGCATAATCGCGGGAATATCTTTATTGATCGGCGGTATTGGGATCATGAATATCATGTTGGCCTCCATTTTAGAGCGGACTAAGGAAATTGGCATCATGAGGGCAATCGGAGCCACCAAACAGGATATCATCTTGCAGTTTTTGTCGGAGTCTATTTTAATCAGTCTGGGCGGTGGTATTATTGGTTGCATTTTGGGAATAGTTGCTTCGTACATATTGGAGGTCGCCACCGATATCGAGACTATAGTCTCTATGGGCTCTATCTTATTGTCTTTTTTTGTAGCGACTTTTATTGGGCTCATTTTCGGGGTCTTACCCGCGAAATCGGCCGCGAATAAAAACCCTATAGAGGCCATTAGACATGAATAAAAATTAGCAATCGAATACCCAGATCACATCACAATTTCATATGAACTCATCTTAGCTTTTTGTTTGGAATCGAGATGAGCTCATTAATCAAAACAAACCAAATGAGAAGAATTCTATTTTTTCTATTTCTGATTTCACATGTTTTCAGCTACGGTCAGTTGCAAAAAATAAAATTGATCGAAGCCATTAAAATCGCTCAGAAAAAATCTCCCGAATATGTTAGGGCGGTAAATACGTATCGATCAGGTTATTGGAGGTATAGAAACTATCAAGCCGATTTTTTACCACAGTTGAGTTTAGGGGCAACGCTACCGGCCTATACAAATTCTATTACCAGAATAATCAACGACGAGGGGCAATACATTTTTGTGAACCAAAATCAATCTGTTATTGATGCCAGACTGCGACTTGAACAAAAAGTGCCCTTCACAGGCGGGGCATTTTCAATTAATAGCCGACTAGAACGTGTTGATCGCTTCGGTACTCAAAAAGCAACCAACTATGCTTTGATACCATTCTCGATCAACTATTTCCAAAATTCACTGTTTTACAATCCATACAAGTGGCAGCGTAAAACAGAACCGCTGCGATATGAAGAATCGAAGCGTAACATTATCGAGAACATGGAAGATATCTCTTTGACTACATGTATGCTTTACTTTGGCCTACTAAAGGCTCAAGTGACCTTGGATATCTCAAAGAAAAATTTATCGAATCAAGACACGTTATTACAAATTACAAAAGGACGATTTAAAATAGGTAAGATTGCTGAGAACGAGTTGTTACAAATCGAGCTGAGCCATTTAATCTCACAAAACAACGTTACCACGAACACAATTTTACTAAAAAAGACCTCCCAAGATTTAGCGCGATATTTGGAGTTGGAAACCGAGTCTATTGAACTTGAGGTGCCAGAGAAACTAGAAGATTTTGTTGTTAGTTTGGACAAAGCTTTGGCAGAAGCCGAAACCAATAGAAAATCGGTTATCGAATTTAGGCGAAGAAGGTTAGAAGCTGAACAACAATTAGCAGAAGTTAAGGGAACTAATCGTCTTCAAGTTAACCTGCGCGCTAGTTTCGGACTTAATAGACGGTCTGAAGAATATGCTACCCTTTTTCAAGATTATGACCGGCAGCAAAACGTTTCACTGACCGTCGGAGTTCCTATTTTTGATTGGGGTGTAACTAAATCGAGGCGAAAAATGGCAGAAGCGGATCTGAGTCTAGTTGAGAATGATATTGAACAAGAGAAACAAGCTTTTGAGCAAGAAATATTCTTGCACACACTAAACTGGTCAAGCCAAAGAGACTTTTTGGCGACCTCGGAAAAAGCAAAGGAAATCGCCCTTAAACGATACGACATTACCAAGAAGCGATATGTGCTCGGCAAGATTACCATTACCGATTTGAACATCGCCCAAGCAGAAAAAGATAAGGCCGTGGTTGACTATCTCAATTCGTTGGAGAAATTCTGGGTTGATTACTATACCCTAAGAAGATTAACCCTCTATGATTTTAAGGCGGATGAAAAAATCACGATCGAGGATATTGTATTTGATTAATGCATTAATCTATATCGCACTTAGAGCATGTTTAAACTCACTACTTCCTGATTCCCAATATTTTGAGAACCGTGGCGTTGCTTCAAAGTTTGTATATATCCCGATATACCCAAATTTTGAATCTTAGCCAGAACCTCAAACTCTTGAAAATCAGTTCGCATTGATCTTAAACATACTCTTAAATCTCTTCTGCCAACCAAGCCTTCATCATCCAGACCGTTTTTTCTTGCTCGGTGATAAAATCGCTCATCATGCTATTGGTGCCTTCATCGTTGGCCACATCGGAAGCATCCAATATTTTTCTTTCGATGACCAACAATTCCGTCAGGGAATCTACAATCAATCGAATGGCCTCCTCATCTCGCGTCACATTTTTACCGACAGGTACTTTTGAATTTTCGATATAATCGTTAAAAGTATGTTGTGGCACTCCTCCCAAAGTGAGAATTCGTTCTGCGACCATATCGACCTTCATATTCGCATCGGTATATAGTTCCTCGAATTTGACATGAAGGTCAAAGAAGCGTTTGCCTTTTATATTCCAATGTATTCCCCTTAAGTTTTGATAGTAGGTTTGAAAGTTCGCCAAAAGCGTATTCAAATCGTTGCTCAATTCTAGCGATTTTTCGGTACTCAGACCTAGACTGTTCATCTTCATAATTTCCTCTTTTTAAGTTCACTATAAATTTACAACATAAGATTATCACAAAATGATAAGTTTTATCGATGGATTTTATACTTTTATAGCCATATTTTATCATAAAAATAGCAGATGACCATTACCCAATTACAATATGTATTGGCCGTTGCCGAATACCGCAACTTTACGGTGGCCGCGAAACATAGCTATGTTACCCAACCTACCTTAAGCATGCAGGTTCAGAAGCTTGAAGACGAACTCGATGTGCAGATCTTCGACCGAGGAAAAAAACCCATAGGCATTACAGAGGTCGGGCAGAAGATCGTATCACAGGCAAAGAACATTGTTACCGAGGCGAGACGCATACAAGACATTGTGGATCAAGACAAAGGTTTTATCGGCGGCGAATTTACCTTGGGAATTATCCCCACGATCATGCCAACGCTTTTGCCCATGTTTCTGAAAAATTTTATCAATAAGTACCCAAGAGTAAATCTTATCATAAAAGAACAATCCACGGAATCATTGATTAAAAACATTGCGGACGGTCATCTCGATGCCGCCATTGCCGCTACTCCCTTGGAAATCAAATTCATTAAAGAGCGTCCCTTATATTATGAACCATTTGTAGGTTATGTACCCAACGGACATCGCCTTTACAAATCGGTAAAATTAAAACCGGCCGATCTTGACATTAGTGATATTCTGCTCTTGCAAGACGGACATTGTTTTCGCGAGGGTGTCATCAACCTCTGTAAATCTGCAGGAAATAATGTCAACGAACATTTTCAATTACAGAGCGGAAGCTTCGAGACCTTGGTCAACTTGGCCAACGAAGGGCTGGGCATGACCCTTTTGCCCTATCTGAATACGATGGAACTTGAAGATGATAAGAAAAAACAATTACGGTACTTCGACGAACCGCCTCCTGCCCGTGAGGTAAGTTTGATCTACCATACAAAGGAGTTGAAAATGCAGATTACCAATGCCCTGATAGATGTCATCTCAGGAGTGGTTCGGGGCGCAATCGCGTTTCAAGATGTAAAGATCATTAGTCCGTTAGGAGGAAAATAATCTCAATCAATTCTTTGAAGGGTAGCTGAACAACCCTCGATGCAGATCGGGTCCCAAGGAATTAAAACAGCCCTATTTTCCTCGAAAAGAGCTTTTAATTTTCGGGTCACATTGTTTCCATCTTGCATGTAGCGAATTGTTAAGATATCTTCATCAAAAATAAAAGTGCCAGAAAAGTTCGGCGAAGTGTCTTGACCGTAATTAAAAGTACCATCAAGGTTAAAATTGTAGATACCGCCATTCTTGATTGTCTTGATTATATGAGGCCCACCAATACTATAACTTTCAGATACGATTTTCCAAGAACCAGTAATCTTGCCGGCATTCAAAGGAATACTATCATCTTGAGATTCCTTGTCACATGATGATGATCCTAAAAGTAGAAATAGTACAAAATGCCTTTGCATAACAAAGGTTGGTTTTATTTATAGGATGTGAAAAAGAGGGAAGGTTGCCTGCGGAAATAAAAAAATCCCCCGCCAAACGGCGGGGGATTTTTTTTATGCTTTTAGATAATTTAGACTTTCGCGTAGTTCGGGTTTATCATTGATAAACTGCTTTAACCACCGTTTTAATTCTTCAACTTCTTGGGGGAGTAATCTTGAAATCGCTTTTTTTAGCTCTTTGCAAAAAAGATTCGCATCGAAGCTAACTTTTTTAAGTACCGTTTTCGTGTACTCAAGCATAGCTCTAGCCATATGAAATAGATTAAATTAGTTGTACATTAAAATTAACTAAATTCGTCCTTAGTTTATTGCTCTTCATACGTTAAAATTTAGATAATTTCATGTTAAGTTCAATAAAACTCATACTTACGAGAGTCTCCTCGATTGAATATTTCTTCGAAAAAGCAACAATTCCGTTATTGTTGATCCTTTTTCTCTTGGCCGGCTGCGCCAGCCCAAAAAAACGGATTATCAAGAGCATTTCGGGTTCGTTAAAGGCCGAGAACACTAAAAACTATTTTACGGGAATACTGATAATCGATTCCCAGACCCGTGACACCCTTTATAATCAAAATTCCCGGAAATATTTTATCCCGGCAAGCAACACCAAAATATTTACACTGTATTCATCTTTAAAGCTATTACCAGAGAAAATTCCGGCCTTAAAGTATATCTCACAAAATGACACCTTGTATTTCGAAGGCACGGGCGACCCTACACTATTACATTCCTATTTTCAAAATACCGAGGCCATTGATTTTCTAAAGGATAAAAAGAATATTGCCCTTTACCTGAATAATTTCGAGGATGCCAAATTAGGCCCGGGATGGTCTTGGGACGACTATCACTATTATTATCAACCCGAACGAGGAAGCCTTCCGCTTTATGGAAATATCTTGACACTTTTCAATCTTCCGGAAAGAAATGTTGCTCCATCTTATTTTCAGGATAGCGTCGTCGACCTCGACTTCGGAATAAACCGCGAGTCCGAAAAGAATTTTTTTTATTTTTCCTCGCGAAGAAAAGATACTGTGGAGATTCCCTTCAGAACGGATGCCACCTTGACCAAAAAACTTTTGGAGGAAGCACTTGGCAAGAAAATCAAGCTTGTCGACAAAATGCCAAGCGGCGAGAAAAAATTGCTTTATAGTGCACCGACAGACTCCGTATTAAAAAGAATGATGATGGAGAGTGATAATTTCTTGGCGGAGCAATTGTTGATCTTAGCCTCTTCTACCCTGTCCGATACCTTGAGCAGTGCATCGGCCCGTGATTATGTACTCGACGAACTATTAAAAGACTTGAAACAAGAACCCCGTTGGGTCGACGGATCCGGACTCTCGCGTTACAATCTTTTCACTCCGGAATCAATGGTGCAAGTGCTCCACGAAATGTATCGGGAGATTCCGAGGGAAAGGCTGTTCGCATTTTTTCCTAAAGGAGGAGTTTCAGGAACCTTGGAAGATTGGTATCCCGGAAACCCTGAACCCTATATTATCGCCAAGACCGGAAGCCTCGGAAACAACCATTGCCTGAGCGGATATCTTCTTACCAAATCGGGCAAAACACTGATATTCAGTTTTATGAACAACCATTTTCGAAGGCCATCCTCCGAAATAAAAAAACGTATGCAACGCATTTTTGAAGAGATAAGGGATACATACTAGACTTCGCGTAAAATTTCAAATCAAGCCATTGATTTTTGCATGCTGCAACAACATGATCGTCTTGGCGTCTCTGATCTCGCCTGAGTCCATCATCCGCAAAGCTTTTTCAAACGAATATTCCAGTACTTCGATATTTTCGGTCTCATTTTCGGCGCCTCCGCCCTCGCTCACTTTCATTCGATCCTCATATTCCCCGACAAACAAATAAAGAATTTCGGTAACCGAGCCGGGAGACATATAAGTTTCGATTACTTTTCGAACATCGTGAATTTCATAACCCGTTTCCTCTTCGATCTCTTTTTTGATACAATCTTCGGGCTTGTCGCCATCTAAAAGTCCGGCACAGACTTCGATCATCATTCCATCTTCATTTCCGTTGACATAGGTCGGCATTCTGAATTGACGTGTAAGGATCACGGTGCCTTTTTTCTTGTTATACAGTAAAATGGCAGCTCCGTTGCCTCGGTCATAGGCTTCACGGTGCTGTTCTTCCCATGTGCCGTCGTCTTTTTGGTATTCAAAACTGAATTTATTGAGTGTATACCAATTATCCGACAACACGACTTTCTCGATATTTCTGATCTTTCCGTTTTTCAAATGGATTGCAATTTAAATGAAGTTTAAAGATATAGAATTTCCAAAAAGGTACTGAGCTCGTTTAAACTTTTTCAATGGCTAAAAAAAATCGCTTTTATTGAATACCTAGTGTTAAGTTAAGTGTAAAACTACGTATAAGTCGCAGTTATTTTTTGAATTTTGTGAAATGATAAAAAGTAAGCATAGCCGTAGCTAC
>QIJL01000301.1 GCA_003232435.1 Flavobacteriales bacterium
TGGGAGTGATCTAATGTAATTTGCGAAGTCTTATTGACCTCTCTCTTTAGGATCTTGGTGCGGTCATTGGGCGATACTACCTTATTCATGACCCTTAGTGCCGTAAGCACAGGCCGTGGACTATATTGGTTTGGGGCAATTTCATTTGGCACAAACCGTACATACCCATTGCTGCCACCGATTAAAAATTCATTATTGCGATTTTTAAAAAAAGCACCCTCATTGATTTCCTCTAAGGGAAACCCTGAGGCATTGATGTAACTTTTTATGACATTGGGTTCATCTTTGTTAAGGTTGGACAGCCCGTTAATGGTTATGGCCCATATACTTCCGGTACTATCCTCCATGGTTCCTAAAACAATATTGCTACTAAGGCCAGACGACAAATGCCATCTTTTGTATGTTTTTGTCCCAGGGTCAAAAGCCAGTAGCCCTTCTCCATTGGTAGCCAACCAAAGAATCCCATTGCTGTCCCAAAAAAGATGGTTGAATTCACCGATCTTGAGCATCTCATCACCAACAAGAAATTGTTTTGTTTGCCGCACCGTGCCATCATCCGGGTTAAAAAATATAACCCCTGAACCTTTAGTGGCTATATACAGATGGTTGTTCTTAATGGATATTGATTTTATCGGATTTTTTTTTATAACATGATCCAATTTCTCTTTGTACATAAAATTTTTAAACCGCTTTTCCTTGAACGCAAATTTCTGCAAACCTTTTTCATCGGTACCTATCCATAAATTATCATGATTGTCAGGAACAATACAATTAATAATAGCGGTTTTTAAAAGATGGAACGGAGACGACCTATAGGGATATGGAATAAGTGTTTTTAGGTCTTTGTCAAAGCGGTGCAACCCCTTTTTAAAAACGCCTGCCCATAAGGTGCCCTCAGAATCATGGCAAAGAGATTTTATTGTACTCTGTCTATAGGCCGGATCGGTTATTTTAGTGTGTAGATTTGTTTTGCCGCCATATATGTTTAAACCGCCACGTTCAGTACCTATGTAAAGCATACCATTACGATCTTCGCTAAAAGCCCCTACGACATCATAACTTATGGAGCCTTTATCACCACTTATGTTATAAAAATGCTGAAAACGTTGGTTGTCTTTGTCAAAGATGGAAATTCCCCCGAAATAGGTGCCTATCCAAATGCTGCCTTTACGATCTTTAAAAAGTGAACGGATACTGCCATGGGACAACCCTTTGGTGTTTCCGTCCTGATAGTCAATGGCAACTACATCATGTGGTTCTTGTACTATATTGAGACCATTAAAAGTGCCTACCCAAAGTGCATCATGATCTTTTAGAAGGGCTCGTATATTGTTGTTTGAAATTCTGTATTGTACATTAGGGGCTTCAGAATGATAATGCACCAACACACGGCCATTTTCATCAAACTTAAAAAGACCATTGCCATAAGTACCGGCCCAGACCACGGTATCCTCTACAACAAGGGCTTGAATACGTCTCAACGACTGGTTCTCAATGACCCCAAAAGAGGATAATACGCCATCATGAGGGTTCCATATATAAATACCCGCCCTGCTGGTGCCTATCCAAAGTTTGCCGGTCGGCCCTTCAATAATGGTATTCACAGAAAAAAAGCTGGCACCACCTTGATCGGGCTCTTTGAAAATGTTGCTGCCAAAAGCTTTTTTTTCGACATCAAATGGCAACACCCCAAAACTTCCTCCGATCCAAATGGCATTTTCCTTGGTAATACATATAACATCTACAGCAGGGTTCCTATATGCAGTAGGATCTAAATGATAATTATAAAAAATTTGTTGTTGTGCATCGTATTTGCTAATTCCTTTTTCGGTAGCGATCCAAATGTTTCCGTCTTTGTCTTCTTTAATATCGTTGATAATATTTCCTGAGATAGAAGTACTATCTTCCACATTGTGCCGGTACACTTCGAACTTATAACCGTCATATCGATTTAATCCATCTCTTGTCCCCAACCACATAAACCCCAAACGATCCTGATAAACACTATATACAGAACTTTGCAACAACCCATCCTTAATCGTAATATGATCAAAATAGTATGATGGTTTGGAAAGCTCTGCTGTTTGTGCCTTAAGAACAAAGCTTGTACAGTACAAGGCAATAGCACATAATATGGTACGGAAGTAACCCAATGTTCGCAATTTCATCTTTTAATGGCACAAAAATATTTAGGTCTAGGTTGATTTAATGTATCATTCTGGGGTTAAATCCCTCGCCTTTAGGCGGCGACTTTAGTGTAGTTTGAGTTTTTTTTTGATTTTTAACATTGTGATGAAAAATATTTTTTTTGATGTATTTTCCTAGTTCTTTAGTCGGCTTTAGCCGATGGTAGTTTAGTTGGGTAAAGATAGAAAGTTTAGTTTTGTATATGGAAAATTCATAACAAATATTCTCGCCGATACGTCCCAGATAACAACCTAAGGATTAAGCAAATAGTAGGCCGTCGAAGAGCAGAAGTAACTATTCACCCGTTGGATTGTGGTGGCAGATAGAGATTTTCAATAAATGCCCGTTGGATATCATCGAGCACCTTTTCCCTGTTTTTCTTGAGCGTGGAGATGTACCCCCTTATGGTTGCGAAGTATTGCGCATGGGTCTGTGATCTGAAACAGCCCGATACTTTTTGCCTGACGGCAGGCGGGCAGGTTGGACAGGCTGCCCATAGAGATAGGTGCCCCGTCAGATCGGCAATGAACTCACTACAACGCGCAAAGGGAAGCATCTGGTAATCCTGCCCTTTCCGCAGGCGGGTCTGGAGGTACACACATAGCGATTTCAGGTTATTGCCATATTGGGCTTCTTGGGCCGATCCTTTGGAAAATATTCCTGAATTTTGTGTGCCACAGTTGCTACAGGTTTTATGTAACCGTCTATGTTCGGTGACCTGTATTGTAATTGGGGGAATATCGAAGACCTGACGGGCATCATAGTTGCCCGAACCTTTGGGCGATTTGTGGCCACAACGACCACATTGTGCAATATCATGGACGATTGTGACATAAAGGAACACTCCAGGGATTAAAAAACCGCCCTTGCCCTACCTATTTTACCATTCTCGGTAATTGTACTGGCTTTCACTTCAATTTTTTCAACTTCTATCAGAGATCTAAATCGAACTACTGCCTCGCCATTCTCATCAGTTTTTAGATTGGGATTCCAGTATAAAGTCAGTTCTTCCTTTTTTCGTCTTTTACTCTTTTTGGCCAATTCTTCGCGATATACATCAAAATCAGATGATTCATGGAACCCCTGAAACGTCAACTGAGCTTCTTTTCTTGCAATATAATCAGTGTTACCAGTCCTTGTATAGACAAGAATGGCGCCGCCTGCCGCCCTGGTACCATAAACTGCTGCCAGTGGACCGAACAAAATTTCTATCCTTTCCACGTCAGCTGAACTAATGGTGTTCATGATTTCGACCAAAGAGGTAGGCTGAGTCAACGGTTGGCCATCCAAGACCCATAAAACGGGCCCTCTACCGGCAGCTTTGGGTAAATTAATCCTAGGGTTCAAACCGCCGAGCCCGGTTACTTGTACTCCCGGAATATTCAAAAACAATTGAGGTATGGTCTTGGGCTTTTCTGGATTTTGATATACGGCTCTTGAAGGCTCAACTCCATATATTGAATTCGTCGATTTTTTTGGTATTCTTTTATCGTTGACTTTTACTTCATCAAGCTCAATCAATCCAGTTGAATCAATAGGTTGCCAATGGGAAGGTTCGATAACTCTCTTTTTTTTAGGTTTCACTTCTTCAACAACTTCTGCGGTATTGGCAAAACTAGTTTCAATAGGCTTAAATTTTACCAAACGTGATTTTGTATCATCTCCTGATGTTCTGAAGATAAACTGAGTCTCACCAACAAATTGTAGGTCAATCAACCGAAGTATACCATTGGCATCGGTGTTTACTTCTTTGACCACAAAATCATCTTCTGACCCGGCGATCACTTGAATTTTGGTGTTCTTAAGCAAGTTATTGTTCAAATCATAGGCATGCCCATAAAGTTCCAATCCTTTTTGGAATGGAAACTTAATATTGGCCGGGAAACGTTTTAAATCAAAACTAGATGTCCCTTCATTAAGGGTAAGCAATCGTAAATCATTCAAAAATCTTTCATTTCTATCATAAATATTGGGTTGGCCAAGCCGTTTGGCCTCTTCCCAAGAATCAAAATCTTCAGGTTCAGACTTTCCGCTAAAATCACGAACCCCTAACGAAAGTTCTATGCTCAAAGGATCGCCGTCAGAGCCTTTTACAGATACCTTGAATGCAACTTCATTCAATTCTCGATTGCCTGCCAAGGGAACCACTTTGATATCTAGTTTATTCTTGCCTACTACACGAACAAATCTTGAAGCCCATTCCTTCTCATTATCTAACAAAGAAATCCTGAGGATTCCGGTCGGCATATCCTTTTTAAGAATATCTCTTTTGAGGGGTGATTCAGCTAGCGTCAATTTCTCGTTGAAGTACACAACCCCGGACATCTCACCTTTCAAGAAAAACTCATGGTTCTCAGATGTATTAACGGATTCAATATGGACCGTTAACTTTGAAGGATTCAAATTGTTCACACCCAACGAAAAACCTTCATTAGCCGATTCTGGTAAAGCGAACGACCGCCCATCCGAGGTCTTCAATTTGTAAATTTCGCCAGGTTCCGGTTTAAAAAGTACAGAGAAAAGGCCCTTATCATATTGTGAGATTGGTGTTGAAAAGCCTCCTTTCTCATTAACGATCTTTCCAATAAGATCGGCAGGTCGATTATTTCTTGTTGTCGCTCTTATTACCATTCTGTTGGTTAGGCCGTTGAGTAGTTCTCCTCCTTCCGGATGAAACGAAATGTTCTCGGCATAAGACGAATCGCCCTTTTCGTCAATCTCACTAAGAAACAGGCGTTTTGTGAAAAAGTTAGATTTTCCATAATTCTGCATCCATCTAGTGTAAGCCCTTAATAGGAAACTCTCACTTTTTAACCCTTTTGGAATTATGAAGGCACCTTGGGAAGTACCAGATTCGATTTTATGATATTGAGTAGTCAGAATTTTTCCCTCATCATCGACCAACTCCAAAATCAATACATTACTTGCACTGAAACGAATCCTTTTCGGACCGGTCACTAAATAAGCCTTAAAGAAAAGCGGGGCTTCCCCACTAACAACTGTTTTATCGATATGTAACATAATTCTCTCTTGCCAATTGATGAGAGAGTCCTTCTCGTTTTCTTGAAAAAACTCAATACTCTTTTGCCTGGAGTTCTGTTGTCTATCAAACTCCTTGGGGCCGCCTTGTTGGGTGTAACCTGCGTTGATGGAAAACATCCAAATAATAAAGAGTAAAAAAAACATGCTTGACTTGAACTTCATCATAATCCAATTAATGTTGAGAAAGGTTCTTTATGCAATATACTAATTTGCCATGAAATAAAATATAGGACTTTATAGAAATTTAATGGTACGTCCCTGATAACAACCTAAGTATTAGGTAAATAGTAGACCGTTGAAGGGCAGAATGAAAAATTTAGAATCCCTTGGTTTATTCAGGATATTCAACACGCAAATGATAGATATTGGTCAACTTTTGTTTCAACACTTTTTTGACTGTCTCGATTTCCTTAAAAGTGATGTTTGCATTTATAAATTGGCCCGCGGCCATCTGGCCAGCGATAATCTTGTCAACGAATTCGTCAATGACCAAAAAGGTCGGATTTTTTAGGCTTTTAGAAGCAGCTTCCACAGAATCGGCCATCATTAAAATCGCCGTCTCCTTCGAAAATGGCAATGGTCCAGGATACTTAAAATCATCTACGTTGACGTTTTCATCTAGTTCTTGTTGTTTTTTGAAAAAATAATATACCGTTGAGGTACCGTGATGTGAACGAATAAAATCGATAACCCGATCAGGCAGGTTGTTCTTGCGGGCAAGTTCAATACCGTTAATAATATGATCAATAATAATTTTAGCGCTTTCATTGGCCGAAACCTCATCATGGGGGTTGACATTTGTTATCTGATTCTCGGTAAAGAAAGTCGGGTTTTCCATTTTGCCTATATCATGGTACAAAGCCCCTACTCTTACTAACATTGCGTTTGCTCCGATTTCGTTGGCAGCAGCCTCGGCCAAGTTTGAGACCTGCAATGAATGATGAAAAGTACCGGGTGCTTTATTCGATAATTCTTTTAAGAGCTTCGAATTCGTATCTGAAAGTTCTAAAAGAGATACATCTGAAACCAAACCGAAAATTTTCTCATAGATGTAAATTAACGGCTGCACAAATAGGGTTATCATGCCATTCAGCAAGAACAATCCCAAAGCGAACCATTCAATATTATTGAGATTGCCTTCATGAATGGTATGAAAAGCCAAATAACCGACCAGGTAAATCAAGGTAATCTGACCAACCGAAATGAAGAGATTGGCTCTTTTGTACAATTGAGATACCGTTAAGATGGTGATGATACCTGCTATTATCTGAAGGAAAATATACTCGTAGCTGTTGGGCACTACAAAACCTAAAATCAAAACCGCAAGCACATGAACAAAAAGTGCCAATCGAGCATCAAAAAAGGTCTTGATAATCAGGGGTAAAATGCAAAGGGGCACCACAAAAATATAGGCCTCATTGTATTTAACGACCAAGGTGGTGACGAATACCATCAACACCATGTTAAAAAAGATGAAGGTTACTTTGGTATTGTTTTCAAAAATTTCGCGACGATATTTTTTCAGAAAAAGAAATAGCATCATCAAAACCAAGGCCACCAGAACGGTATAGCCAGACATAATGTAGTAAAAATTATTATCGGCCCATAATTCAGATTCAAACTCCTTTTTCAACGAGCTTAAAACATTCAAGTTCTCAGCTTCAACGACCTCACCTTTTGCAATTATCAGCTCACCTTCGGCAACCGTCCCTCGGGTATGCGATATTTTAGATAATTCACTTTCCAGGGCCTTTTGAGTCAAATCTTTATCGAAAGAAACATTCGGTTTTATCAGTCTCGAGAATAGCTTTTTATAACTTGACGCGAATGAGCTTAATCCCCTCCTCTTCAAATATGCATCAATAGAGTTTTCGAGATGGCCGATACTACGAAGGCTATTGTATTCAATTCTCGAAGCTTCTTGATTCTTAACGAGGTAGATATCCTTAAAAACACGACCCTTGGCCTTGGTTCGTACAACTCCATGCTCATACAAGTCATCGAGCATTTCATTTGCCGTTTGTCTCAGCGTTACAATTTGTTGTGGATTGTATCGCTCCGCAGAAAAAATGACCGGGAACCTTTTCTCAAAAGAAGCACTAACTTCTTGAAATACTTGTAAATCACATTTATAATAATCAAGCTTCTCTTCCTGAATCTGTTTTTGTTCACTCAAGACATCCGCCTTATTCTTATTGATGGAAAAATCAAAAGGGGCATAAAGATTTTCGTATTGCCAAGGCCTTCCTTTCTGAAATTCATATTTGAACTGGCCGCCCTTCGGAAAGAAAAAAACAATAAAGCACACCGAAGCGATGTATAAAAATGATTTATAAATAAGGGATTGATTTTTAAAAATCTTGTCCAAGAATTTTCGCATGAGGAAGGTATCTGCTTTCAAAAATAGAAAATAAATAACTTAAGAATTCTTCAAGGGAACTGTTTTGCCATGTATTTCCATATTGTTAAACGATAGGATTGGTCGAATATTTCCTATTTTTGCATCTCATTTACAAGCCAAAAAAATGAACGAAGTAGTTATCGTTTCCGCAGTAAGAACCCCGATAGGAAGCTTTATGGGGCAACTTTCGACAATACCCGCCCCAAAATTGGGCGCTGTTGCAATCAAAGGTGCTTTGGAAAGAATAAATTTGGATGCAGATTTAGTCGAGGAAATACTTATGGGCAACGTAGTTCAGGCCGGAACAGGCCAAGCCCCTGCACGTCAGGCAGCCATTTATGCCGGTATTCCCGACTCAGTACCCTGCACAACTATAAACAAGGTCTGTGCTTCAGGTATGAAGGCGGTTATGCAAGCTGCTCAGTCCATTGCCCTCGGCGATACTTCAATTGTTGTCGCAGGAGGAATGGAGAACATGAGCTTGATTCCACACTACGTTCATATGCGAACCGGTCAAAAGTTTGGGCCTGCCTCATTGGTCGATGGAATGCAGCGAGACGGACTAGTAGATGTCTATGACCAAAATGCCATGGGAGTCTGTGCAGACGCCTGCGCCCAAAAATACGAGTTCAGCAGGGAAGACCAAGATGCCTTTGCGATACAATCGTATAAAAGAGCCGCAGAAGCTTGGAAGGCCGGTAATTTTAATAATGAAGTGATACCTGTTGAAGTACCTCAGCGTAGAGGAGAACCTCTGGTGGTCTCTGAAGATGAGGAATTCAAGAACGTAAAATTGGAAAAAATACCCAATCTACGTCCTGCGTTTACAAAAGAAGGAACGGTTACCGCGGCAAATGCCTCGACCATTAATGATGGCGCTGCAGCGATTGTTTTAATGAGTATGGACAAGGCCAAAGAGCTGAATATGAAGTCATTGGCGACAATTAAAAGTTATGCCGATGCCGCCCAAGAACCTAAGTGGTTCACTACTGCACCGGCTAAAGCACTCCCTAAAGCCTTGGCCAAAGCGGGCATAAAAATCGAAGATGTCGATTACTTCGAATTTAACGAGGCTTTTTCGGTTGTTGGGCTTGCTAATATGAAATTACTGGGGCTAAGTGATGATAAAGTAAATATAAACGGAGGTGCCGTTTCTTTAGGCCATCCTCTTGGATGTTCAGGTGCTAGGATCATGGTTACACTTCTAAACGTTTTGGAGCAGAACAACGCTAAATTGGGGGCAGCCGCAATATGCAATGGAGGCGGAGGTGCTTCGGCCATTGTTTTGGAAAGAAATTAATCGAACCCAAAACATCATATGCAATACGGCATTTGTCATCTTTCCATTATACCTGTACGACTAGTTGCTGCGGCCACATCCGAAATGATTACTCAATTACTCTATGGTGAACATTACAAGATACTCGAACAACGAAAGCATTGGAGCAAAGTAAGACTTGCTTTTGATAGTTGTGAAGGATGGGTCGATAACAATCAAATCACATTTATCGAAAAAGAACCGTATATCGATTTGGAGAATACCGAACAACGAAACCATTCATCAGAACTGGTTTCATATTTGGAATGCCAGAATAACCGTTTCACCCCTATTCTCTTAGGCTCTACAATACCAAACAATAATTTACTTGGTCATCGGTTCGATGGTGGGACAACTAAAAACGGAGGAAAAGAAAACCTTGTCAATACAGCGCTTTATTATCTCAATTCCCCATCGCTCTCAGGGGGAAGAACTCCTTTTGGAATAGATAGTTCGGGTCTTTCTCAGATGGTCTACAAAATGAACGGGGCTGTCTTAAAGCGCACACCAAACGAACAAGCTCTTCAAGGGGAGTCACTGAGTTTTATTGAAGAAAGCGAACCGGGAGATCTAGCATTTTTCGATGATGTTGACGGTGATATAGATCATGTGGGAATTATAATGCGTGATAACCATATCATTCACGCCAACGGAAAAGTCAAGATAGACAGACTTAATCATACGGGGGTTTTTGATAACGGATCTAGAGCCAATACTCACAAGCTAAGGGTTAAGAACTACCTCGGGGCAGAGCCGCCGAAGTATCAGAATCAAGACCGCTGCGCTGCAAGAGCCAAGAAACTAGACCTTTTTATCTTGGTTCTTGGTTTTTAGAACAAATCGATTATGTGAATGCTACACCCGAGGCAAAGCCTCGGGGAATTCTATAGATTAAAAAAATCCTATAGCTTTTTTAAGTAGGAAAATACTCGTATAAAAAACCTCCCGAACCTAGGTTCGGGAGGTTTTATTCTATTTGAGGATAAAATTTATTCGCCCAAAAGTTTTTTGACGCGCATGAAGTTTTCATTGTCTCCCATAGCACCGTAGATATTTTTCAATTGCTCCAAAAGGCCTTGATTCTCAGGATTCGCTTTCAAAGCATCTTCCAATACTGTAGCCCCTTCCTTAAAAAGATCATCTTTCTGAGCTTTTAATTCGTCATACCTTACGATATCGGCCCTCGAACTTCCTAATGTATTCATTTCGTCGATCAACCCGTTTCCTTCGTTTACATAGGTGGTAGAAAGATTTAATTGGGCATTCGTATAACCTGGATTGATTTCTAGCGCTTTTCTATATGCAGTACGAGCCTCCTCTATATTACCCT
>QIJL01000464.1 GCA_003232435.1 Flavobacteriales bacterium
TGTCGAAGACCTTTCGAATTGCCCTTCGACAGGCTCAGGGTGACAAAACATCAATCAATCAAAATGAAAACATCAAGACTTTCTATCGGACTTATCCTAGCTTTAGCACTATTAACCTCATGTGATCATGATACCATTCGGGTCTCTGACGAAGTGACCTCTTTGGATTATTCCATTCCAGGTTATTCAAGGGTCAAAATATCCAACGCTTTTAATGCCTATGTGACTTTTTCCGATACAGAAGAAAGCATTCGTATCGAAGCCAACGAGAACCTTCATGGTAAAATCATTGTCAAGCGAGAAGGAAATGCCTTGGTTATCCGATTAAAAAAATTGACCAATGTGCGCGGAAATGCTACTTTGAAGGCCTACATCACAACAAAAAACATCGCTGAATTCGACATGGCGGGCGCATCTAGCTTAACTTTGGAAAACGAATGGGATGTTCAAAATGGAAAAATCGAACTCTCGGGCGCCTCCGGTTTTAATGGACGGGTTACAGTTGACCGTTTGGATCTTGATATGGGCGGGGCTTCCCGTGCGAATATCTTCGGAAATATCGGTTCTTTGCATGCAGACCTATCAGGAAGCAGCCATATCCGGGATTATGATCTTTTGGTCGAACGATTGAACCTTGATATGTCAGGCGCCAGTGAAGCTTTTATTTCGGTAAATGAATCAATTGATATAGAAGCTTCCGGGGCAAGCGAATTGAACTATAAGGGCACCGCTGTAATAACCCGTAAAAAACTTTCCGGAGCTTCTGAAATCAATCATCGAGACTAGTGTTAAGTTAAGCTAAAACCTACGTATAATCCAATGCGTCTTTTGCGACATCCCGTCGTTAAAAAATAATTCCGTAGCTACGGCTATGCAATGATTTTTTGACAAAATCCACGATTGCCATATACGTCATTTCAGCTTAACTTAACACTAGAAATATTATTTATGCCGGTTCTTCAATTCGGCCTCTATGTCATTTAGGGTAATTCCTTTCGCCTGAAGCAAGATTAAATAGTGGAATAATAAATCGGCACTTTCGCTTAGAAACAATTCATCATTAGAGTCCTTAGCTTCGATAACCAATTCAACGGCCTCCTCGCCCACTTTTTGCGCGATTTTATTAATGCCCTTTTCAAAAAGGGCCGCAACGTAGGATGTACCGCCTGAACCGGCGGTACGTCTTTGTTCGATGACTTTTTCCAACTTTGATAGAAATCCGAAGTTTGAGGTATTTTGCTCATTCCAACAAGTATCATTACCAGTATGGCATGTCGGCCCAACGGGATTCACGGAAATCAAAAGCGTATCATTATCACAATCATTTTTGATATCGACCAGATTCAAAAAGTTGCCGCTCTCCTCCCCTTTGGTCCATAACCTTTGTTTGCTTCGACTGTAAAAGGTAACCTTTTGGATTTCTTGTGTTTTTTCCAGTGCTTCCGCATTCATGTAACCAAGCATCAAAACCTTTTTGGTTGTTGCGTCTTGAATAATAGCGGGGACAAGATCTCCCTCTAACTCCCCCCAAGGGGGAGGACTAAAACTCGATTCTTCATTCATTATTTGACTTTTTAATGATTGTCATTTAAATTCCCTTTGGGGGTTAGGGGGCTTATAATCGTACGGGAATTCCATTTTCCTGTAATTTTCTTTTTAAATCCTTGATTTCGATTTCCTTAAAATGGAAGACACTCGCCGCTAAAGCCGCATCGGCCTTTCCATCTTTAAAGGTATCTTCAAAGTGGGAAGCAATTATGGGAATATTCAATTCTTCGGATAATCGCGCTAACGCTTCATTGGCAAATCCGTTTTTGGTGCCGTCATGGTCCATTGAGGTAAATAATATTTCTCCAGCACCACGCTGCTCGACTTCTTTGGCCCACTCGAACAATTTACGTTCCGTAGGGACTTTACCACCTGCTAAATGCACGATCCACTCCCCATCGATTTGTTTGGCATCGATTGCCACCACGATGCACTGTGAACCAAATTTAGCGACCAGATCATTTATCAATCGCGGATTCTTTACCGCCGAGGAGTTAATGGAAACCTTATCGGCACCATTTTGCAATAAAATATCGACATCTTCCACCGAAGATATTCCTCCGCCCACCGTAAACGGAATATCCACTTTTTCCGCTACTCGGTATACCAAGTCTGCCAAGGTCTTACGTTTTTGTTCGGTTGCGGAAATATCCAAGAAGACCAATTCATCGGCTCCTTCCCTACTATAAACCTCTGCTAGTTCTACGGGGTCTCCCGCATCCCTAAGATCTACAAAATTGATTCCTTTTACGGTGCGTCCGTTTTTGATATCAAGGCAGGGTATAATTCGTTTTTTTAACATAATATTCGTTTTAGACCTGTCAGGTTTTGGAAACCTGACAGGTCTCAGCCGGCTTTGTTCTTTGTCTTTAGATCTATTCCATCATAAAAGCCTAAATCTTTATTTTTCAATTGTTTTGTCCAGAAAGCGATTTGCCCCACGTGATAAGAATAGTGTTCTACAACGTGAATGATAATGCCAACCCCCGTCATTTTAAATCCTTGGACTTCCCTTTCTCTCATAAGTAGTTCTAAGGAAGCTGTAACCATTGCTTGTTTGGCATTTTCTATCGTTTCCATCAATTTATCCAACAATTCTTGTTTGTTAAAACCTGATTCGGTAGAAAACTCTTTATCCCTTTCCCGGGTGTCTTCCATCTCTCCCAGAGAGGAAATGGCGTATTGGGTAATATTGCCACATAGGTGCAAAATCAAGTTTCCGATACTGTTGGAGGCTTTATTCGGGCGCTGCCAGATTTCCTCTTCGGTAATTGAATCAAGCACGATCTTTACCATTCGAGAGCTTTTGTCCATTCGAAATATGGCTTGCTCGATAAACTCTTTGTGTAAGGTTTCCATTTTTTTGTTTTTCAGACCTGTCAGGTCTCCATGACATACGTTTCCAACTGCTTTAGACTGATTCGATTTTCATAAATGGCTTTTCCGATAATGGTGCCTTCGCACCCTATTTTGGCAAGTTTTGGTAATTCTTCAAAAGTTGATATTCCACCGGAGGCCACTAATTTCAAGGTCGAAGTTTGAGTTGTTATTTTCTTGTATAAATCAAATGAAGGGCCTTCAAGCATGCCGTCTTTTGAAATATCCGTACAAATAATATATTCAATTCCCTTTTTTTGGTAAGATTTTATGAAAGGTATCAATTCCTCCTGTGATTCTTCCTGCCAACCTGATATGGCCACTTTTTCATCTATGGCATCGGCTCCTAAAATGATTTTTTCGGCTCCATAAGAATTCAGCCAACTTAAAAATGTTACCTTATCCTTTACAGCAATACTGCCACCGGTAATTTGTTCGGCCCCAGATTCAAAAGCAATTCTCAAATCATCATCCGTTTTTAATCCTCCTCCAAAGTCGATTTTTAAACTTGTCTTAGACGCAATTTGCTCCAACACTTTGTGATTTACAATATGCTTGGACTTTGCGCCATCCAAATCCACTAAGTGTAAGTATTGAAGTCCATGAGCCTCAAATTCTTTGGCAACTTCCAAAGGATTTTCATTGTATACCTTTTTAGTACCGTAATCCCCCTTGGAAAGCCTTACACATTTGCCCTCTATAATATCAATAGCCGGAATTATCCTCATCTTTATTTCTTAACTTAAGACCTGTTTATCAATTGCCATCCATACTGAGGAACCCCCAATTCTTTCGAATCCGTATTTCTCATAAAGGGCGTGGGCATCCTTTGTTTTTAGGCCAATAGTTTGAAGCTTTTTTACAACTGCGTGGTCCAATATAAAATCCATCAGTTTTTTGCCATATCCCTTACCTTGAAATTCCTCAAAAACTATAACATCCATGATATATCCAAAAAAGACATGATCAGTTACTATTCTGGCAAAACCCAGTTGCTCATTGGACTTGGAATATATTCCGAAACATAAACTGTTTTCAATAGTTGTCAGGGTCTCCTCCATCGTTCTTTTCATACCCCAATAAGACTCATTTAGGATATAATCGTGAATACGTTTTATGTCCAGTTTTGATTTGTCCGCAGAAATAACATATTTCATTTTCCACTAAAAATTTAAAAAATTCATCAAGATTCGTTGGCCGACACTCCCACTTTTTTCAGGATGAAATTGTGTACCATAAAAATTATCCTTCTCTACGGCCGAGCTATAGCGGACCCCGTATTCCGTCTCGGAAATGGATTCGTCACACACATCGACATAATAGCTATGTACCATATATACATGAGCATTCTCTTTGACCCCCTTAAAAAGTCCCGATTTCAGATTGGCTATTTGATTCCACCCCATTTGAGGAACTTTAAGTTCGCCATCGAAACGTACTACATCCGTATCGAAAATTCCCAGGCCCTTGGTATTACCTTCCTCTAAACCGCTGCACATCAACTGCATACCCAGGCAAATGCCCAATACAGGTTGTTTTAATTCGGGAATGATTCTATTCAATCCACTTGCTCGAAGCTTGTTCATCGCAGTACTCGCCTCTCCCACCCCGGGAAAAATAACTTTGTTAGCACTTTGAATTTCATGAACATCATTGCTTAAAACCGCCTCATACCCTAAACGTTTAAAGGCGAATTTTATGCTCTGGATGTTGCCCGCTCCGTAATCGATAATGACCAATCCCCCTCCGCCCCCAAAGGGGGAACTCTTACTCGAACGGATGTTCTTTTGTTGACTCACAACTGAATTATTTTACTAAGTTATTTCCCCTTTGGGGGTTAGGGGGCTAAAGTACAAGGCTTGAAGTACGAGGTACAAAGTTTTCCCTTTCGTCACTTTTATTATAGTTACTCTGTTTACTTTTTACTGTTCTGTCTTGATGTTTTAATCGAGGCTACAACTATAGCCAAAAGTTCTTTTGCTTCTCTATGCAATATTTCTATCTGATGTCGTTTCTCCTCTTTAACTTCTAGAAATAACTCTAGCCAATAGGCGGATTTCGTCAACTTCTTCTTCAACAATTTTGAGCTTGTTGATGAAATCGGCTGTGGACTTAGCTCTTTGGGATGCTCTATAGTTTGCCCCAACCGAACTTGAACTGCGAATCAATTGCCTTACCCAAGCATCTAATTCTCTCGATCTTGGAACTTGCTCACAAAACTTCCAACATTCAACAGCAAACTTTTTAGTTCTTGATTTTAAATCCTGCATTACTTTGTACTTTTAATTTTGCACCTCGTACCTTAAAGAACTCCCTTCGTCGATGGTAAGACCATCTTTTCAACATCACGTTTGACCGCCATTTTGATGGACTTAGCAAATGCCTTGAAAATTGCCTCTATCTTATGGTGTTCATTGGTGCCCTCGGCCTTGATATTTAAATTGGCCTTTGCACCATCGGCAAACGATTTGAAAAAATGATGGAACATTTCGGTGGGCATATCCCCAACTTTTTCGCGTTTGAAATCAGCTTCCCAAACCAACCAATTTCTTCCCCCGAAATCAATCGCCACTTGTGCAAGGCAATCATCCATTGGTAAACAAAATCCATAGCGTTCTACACCCAATTTCCTATCTAGCGCATTGCTGAATACTTCTCCCAAGGCAATGGCCGTATCCTCGATTGTGTGGTGCTCATCGACTTCGAGATCGCCATCTACTTTGATTTCCAGATCCATTTGACTGTGGTCGAAGAAAGCCAGTCCGGTCGAAATATCACTTTTTCCAGTCCCGTCCAAGTTCAATTTGATTTGAATATCTGTCTCGTTTGTTTTTCTGTGAATGTCGGCGACTCGATCTTTCAATTTCAAAAATTCATAAATTTTCTCCCAGTCGTTGCTCTCTAATTCAATAATCGAATCCAATGCTGATCGCTTTACGGTTATTTCGTCTGTTCCCAGTTCTGTATTATCATTGATCAAAATTCCTTTGGAGCCTAAATTTTTGGCAAGCTCCATATCCGTTAGTCGATCCCCGATTACGAAGGAACTTTTTAAATCATATTCCTCGGAAAAATATTCGGTCAACAATCCGGTTCCGGGTTTGCGGGTATTTGCATTCTCATGAGGAAATGTCCGGTCTAAAAATACTTTATCGAAGACTACTCCTTCATTTTCAAAGGATTTCAAAATGAAGTTATGAACCGGCCAAAAGGTTTCTTCGGGAAAAATATCGGTGCCCAATCCGTCTTGATTAGTGATCATGACCAATTCGTAGTCGAGCTCTTTGGCGATTTTACCCAAATATGTAAATGCTTTCGGGTAGAACATCATTTTTTCAAAAGCGTCGATTTGTTCATCGGTCGTTTCCTTGATGAGGGTGCCGTCTCTGTCAATAAATAAGACTTTGAGCCCCCCAGCCCCCGAAGGGGGAGCTTTCTTACTCGGGCGGTCATTGTTTGGATCGTCCATAATACTACCTGATATTTTTTAATGTGCTTACCAATTTTATATTTTCCTCTGGAGTGCCGATTGTAAATCTTAACGTATTCTTGCATAAGGGCTGCGTACTTCGGTTTCTTACGATCACCCTTCCTTCCAATAATTGCCGATATCTTTTATTTGCGTCATCCACTTTTACCAATAAAAAATTGGCATCGGAAGGGTATATTTTTTTCACGTACCTGATTTTAGGCAACATTTTCAATAAGATATTCTTTTGCTCCAATATCTCGGCAACCTCCGATTTTATACGCAGCACGTTTGAAACCCTTTTCAGGGCATGTGCCTGGGTCAACTCGTTCACATTGTAGGGTGGCTTGATCTTATTAAGAATAACGGTTATTTCTTCGGATGCCAAACAGATGCCCAATCTGATGCCCGCCATGCCGTATGCCTTAGACAGTGTCTGCGTAACAATTAGGTTTGGAAAATCACACAATCTCGAAATCCAGCTTTTCTTTCCCGAAAAATCGATATAGGCTTCATCGATTACTACCAACCCGTTAAAGTTATCGAGCAATTTTGAAATTGAATTTTCATTAAAGCTATTTCCTGTTGGATTATTGGGCGAGCAAATAAAAATCAATTTTGTGCACTCATCGATTTTGTTCAGTATTGAGTCAACATCAGGCTGGAAGTTTTTGGTCAGCAACACTTCTCGATTTTCAACCGTATTGACTCCCGCCAATACTTTGTACATACCATAGGTCGGTGGCAAGGTTATGATATTGTCGACCTTGGGTTCACAGAAGGCCCTGAACAATAAATCCAAAACTTCGTCACTACCATTGCCCAAAAGAATATTCTTGGAATCTATCTTCTTTTGCTCAGCTAAAACTGATTTCAAACTACGCTGCTGCGGATCAGGGTACCGATTGACCCCATTATCGAACGGATTCTCATTGGCGTCTAAAAAAACCATCCCAGACCCATCGGAAATGTATTCGTCCCGCGCAGAAGAGTATGGCTTTAGGCCCTTTACGTTTTCTCTTGTTATGTTTTCTAAGTTGAAACTCATTTTCGGTCTTATAGATTTGATCGGACTTCTTTCCTGACCCCTCCGTCTCCCGACTGAAAAAGTCGGGATCCACCTCCCCTTGAAAAAAGGGGAGGAACCAATTTCCACGTTATTTTAAACTATTCAATCTTAAGGTCACCGCATTCTTATGTGCCTGCAAACCTTCGGCCTCTGCCATTATTTCAATGGCGTTTCCAATATTCTGAATTCCACTCTCGGTTATTTTCTGGAACGTCATGCTTTTCATAAAGCTATCCAGATTCACCCCGCTATACTGTTTGGCATAGCCATTGGTAGGTAGGGTGTGATTGGTTCCCGAGGCATAGTCACCGGCACTTTCTGGCGTATAGTTTCCAATAAATACCGATCCGGCATTTTGGATTCCCTCCAAATAAAGTTCTTCATTTTCAGTGCAGACAATAAAATGTTCCGGGCCATATTCATTGACTAAATCCAAGGCGACACTATCATTTTCAACATAAATCAATTTGCTATTGGCAATAGCCTTTTGCGCAATTTCTTTTCGAGGCAGCTCTTGAATCTGTTTTTCTACTTCCGATTCCACGGTATCTATCATTTCTTTCGAGGTCGAAACCAAAATAACCTGGCTGTCGATCCCATGCTCCACCTGACTTAAGAGGTCTGATGCAACAAAGGCGGCATTTGCAGAATCGTCGGCAACTACCAATAATTCGCTTGGGCCCGCCGGCATATCTATCGCAATGCCATATTTGGTGGACAACTGTTTTGCAACGGTGACATATTGATTGCCCGGTCCGAAAATTTTATATACTTCCGGAACACTCTCAGTGCCAAAAGTCATTGCAGCAATGGCCTGTATCCCTCCTACTTTATATATTTTCTTCACTCCACATAAATTGGCCGTATATAAAATTGCAGGGTGTATTTTTCCCTCCTCATTTGGGGGAGTGCATAAAATTACCTCTTTGCAACCTGCAATAGTGGCAGGAATGGCCAACATTAAAATCGTTGAGAATAAAGGCGCAGTACCTCCAGGAATATAAAGTCCAACTTTTTGAATGGGTCGTTTCTCTTGCCAACATCGAACTCCTGGAGCGGTTTCTACTTCTACTCTATCCGTTTTCTGGGCTTTATGAAAGGTTTCAATATTTTTTTTCGCTAATCGGATGGCATCTTTTAATTCCTGAGAGACTGATTTCTCGGCAGTTTCTATTTCCCCTTCGGAAATCAATGGGTCTTCGAGTATCACGCCGTCAAATTTCTCAGTGTACTTTTTTATAGCGATATCCCCTTCTATTTTCACTTCTTGAAAAATAGTCTCAACGGCCTGCTCAATGCTGGCCACTGTCAGTGTGGGCCGTTTTAGAACGTCCTTCCAAGTTGATTTATCCGGATTATGAATTTTATTCATTTCAATTCAACTTTTAGACCTAACAGGTCTTGAAGACCTGTTAGGTCTCCTCCCCTGAATTATAGTACCATTTTTTCAATTGGGCATACTAATAATCCCTCTGCTCCTGCTTGCTTCAGCTCATCGATGACTTCCCAAAATTCATCCTTGTTGATGACCGTATGAACTGAACTCCAACCCTCTTCGGCAAGAGGAAGTACCGTTGGACTGCGCATTCCCGGCAACAAGTTCAGAATTGCTTCTAACTTGTCATTTGGTGCATTCATCAAAACATATTTCGATTGCCTCGCTTGCAAAACGGACTTTATCCTGAATTGCATTTTCCTTAAAATCGCCGTTCTTTCATCAGATATTCGAGGAGAAACCGCCAACACCGCCTCGCTCTTGAGCATCACTTCAACTTCCTTCAAATTGTTTTTAAACAAGGTACTTCCACTGGAAACGATATCGCAAATGGCATCGGCCAAGCCGATATTCGGGGCAATCTCCACGGAGCCATTGATAATATGCAAATCTGCTTTTACACCCTTTTCCTCCAAATAATTACGGACAGTATTCGGATAAGAAGTTGCTATTCGCTTGCCCTCAAGATCTTTGACAGAATCATATTTTACCGGTTTCGGCATAGCCAAGGAAACCTTACATTTTGAAAAGCCCAGCTTTTCGACAACCGCTATATCTTCTCCCTTCTCGATTAAAACATTCTCGCCTATTATGGCAATATCAACCACACCATCTCTAAGGTATTGCGGAATATCTCCATTCCGGAGATAAAATACTTCCATGGGAAAGTTTCTGGAACTGGCCTTCAACTGATCTTTTCCATTGTCAACGGATATTCCACAATCCTTTAACAACTTTAAAGAATCCTCATTGAGCCTACCTGACTTTTGTATGGCAATTCTGATTTTCATAAATTATAATAATTAAAAAACCCGCTTGATTTCTCAAACGGGTCGTAAATTTATGCTGTAATACTACAATACATTTTTACCTCGCTTGAGCGCAGCAGTAAAAATGATGGTGTGTATTTTTGTTTCTCATTACTCGGTAAAAGTAAAGTTTATTTTTAATTCTCAAAAGAAAAGTTCAAAATTGAACATTTTTCGGCTGAAATCGTCTCAAACGAAACAACCTAATTATTACCTAAAATCAATGGCAACCCGGCCTCTCCGCCACCTACTATAACTACTTTCGCATTTGGAGACTTTGCAAGCTCCAAAGTTGCATCAATACCTTTATCCTGTAGGATTTTATCGGTCAAGGAAGCACTTAAAATTCTATTCGCATCTGCTTTACCCTGTGCCTCTATTGTTACTTTTTCAGCCTCCTTTTGGGCCGTAACCAGCCTAAACTCGTACTCCAAAGATTCTTGCTCTTGCTTCAATTTACGCTCAATGGCCTCTTTGATCGTAGGGGGCAAGGTCACATCACGTACCAATACCTCGTTCAGCTGAATGTATTGGCCATCAACGATCCTTTTGGTTTCCTCAAAAATCTCAGCTTGAATCGCATCTCGTTTACTTGAATATAACTGCTCGGGAGTATATCGGCCAACAACACTTCTTGCTGCGGATCTGATTGTCGGCAATAGAACGCGTTGAACATATTCCGTCCCTTTTTCTTGATGTAATTTCCCCAAGAATTCACGCTTTGGCTCGAACCAGGCCGAGGCATCCAATTTTATTTCCAATCCGTTCGACGAAAGCACCTGCATCTTTTCAAATACCTCTTGTTGCCGTACTTCATAAATGAAAACCTTGTTCCATGGGGCCACGAGATGAAAACCTTCGCCCAAGGCAGGCTCATCGGTCACAACACCTCCTCCGAAAGTTTTATAAAGTACTCCCGCTTCTCCCGAACCAATGGTTATGGCAGATTTCGAAATCAATATGACTAGCAATACGATCCCAAAGATGACCGGTAACGCAATTTTTGGTAATTTATCCATTTTGTACAGTGTTTAAGTTAATCCGTTATATTTTCTGATAAGCCATTCTAGGCCAAGAGTTGTGGCGATAATGCCGAGTAAGATTCGAAAATCGATCAAAGATACGACTTTTTCCTCGCTAGACTGTACGGGAACGAATCGTTCATCGCCCGATAGTCGGTCGATCAGGGCATCGATCCCTGAACTGTAAAAGAGCTCTCCCTTGCTACGGTCGGCCAACTGCTGCAATTTTTTATAGTCGGTCGAAAGAAGTTGTTGCTCTACGTCAAAGTCCATTATTCGAAAGGAACCGGACTTTGATCGGTTCTTACTTTTCACGGACACCGTAAATTGATATTGTCCCGCTGTTTGATCGCTCAGATCGGCTTCATAAAACCCATTTTTCAAGAGCATCGGTATTTCACGGGAAATACCCGTATCGTTATTTTTGAGTTGGAGTACCAAGTTGGCATTTGAATCAAAGGTAAATGCTTCGTCAAAGTAAGTGGCGCCAACCCTTGCATTATTACTACCTTCATAGATCGACTTGAAATCCAAGGTCAATCTTTCTTTTGATTTGTTATCTGAGAGATAGACCATCAGCTTTCCGATGAATTCATCAAAATTTTGAAAACTTTGGTCGTTTCTATAGGCCTGTGCTCTCCACTTCCAGATATTTTCTCCGAATAAAATGATATTTTTACCGTTCTCGTCAGTGAGGGCCGATAATAAAGGTGATTTCATGGTTACCCCTTTTATTTTCATTTGCAATAAAGTCTCGTTATCCCCTGATATGCCGATAGGTCCCACATCAGTTTCTAAAGGAGGATAATCTTCGAACGAATTTTCGGAAATATCGAACTTTGTAAAACCATCGTTCTTGACAGGAACTACTTCCTGCAAGGGATAGCCATCCTCCACACGAAATCGTTTCTGAATTCCGTTGAGAAATCTTAGGTCCGTATTGGATCCGATAACAGAGAACGTATTCGCATTTTTTAGCTTGATGTATTCATATATCGATATAAAGGATGCAGTTGGCTGATACAGAATAAACAAGTCAACATCATCCAGATCTTTATCATTTGGCTTTTTAATTGAAACCGACCGCTGTTCGTTGCTCTCGATCGCTTTTTTCAAAGCCCCGATATCGGGATGCAAAATATCGGAAACAATGGCCACATTCGTTTTTTCATCGATTACTTCGACTGTCAGGTTCTTTTGGTTGTTTTTGATATTTCGTTCGCCTTCTAAATTCGATACCGCTACCTTCATATATTTTATGCCCACCGAACCCGCATCAAGTAGGGTATTGATAACTTTGGAGTTATCCGAGCTTGAGAGCCTGATATTTTCCCTGAAAACCCTAGTTTCGTTCACGGTAATCGAGACTATTTCAGAAACGGCACCCGAACCTTCGTAAGAAATAAATATTTCAACAGGATATTTGTTTTTTAGAAAAGCATACTTATTGGCATTGACCTGATCCACACGAATATCTTCATATCGGGTCGTATCGCCAATCGCCACAGGGTATACGGCCAGCTTCGAACTACCGGCACCAAAAACATAATCATTGCCGAAGGTTTGATTGCCATCGGTCAACATGATCACTGCCGTATTCTCTTTGGAATGCACATCCTTTAAGGTTGCCAATGCCCTAGCAATATCGGTGCTTTTCCCTGAAAGGGATAAACTGTCGGATGCATTCAAACTCGAACTGAAATTATAGGATTTCAGCTCAAATTTCGATGACAATCCATCAGATGAAATCAACTTATTCAAAGCATTTTCCACATCCGAACGATATGCGGACATTGAGGAAGAGTTATCGGAAAGCAATAATAAATTCGCTTTTTCCAAGGTGTACTCATAACTCGGGAATTTCGGGTTTACCAAAAGAAGAAAGGCGCCGAACCAGGTAAAAAATCGCAGAAAGGAAAGTAAAATCCCCAGTTTTCCTCTTTTCTTGGATTTATAATAATATTGAAACAGCACTAGGGCGAGTGACATAATTGCCGCCGAAATTATTAAGAGGAGTGTTTGGGTGTTCATCGAGGGTTTTTGATTTAAGTTATGAGTTAAGAGTTATGAAAAACTCCAAACTCTTAACTAGGTAAGCATGCCTCCATCTACGTTAAGAACCTGCCCGGTAATATATGCAGAAAGATCGGAAGCCAGAAACAAACAGGCATTTGCAATATCTTCAGGAGACCCGCCCCGCTTGAGGGGAATCGCATCTCGCCAACCTTGAACCGTTTTTTCATCCAATTTGGCAGTCATTTCGGTCTCGATAAAACCTGGGGCAATAGCATTGCAGCGAATGTTTCTCGATCCCAATTCCAAGGCTATCGATTTTGTGAATCCGATCATTCCGGCTTTGGAAGCGGCGTAATTTGCCTGCCCGGCATTCCCCTTTACCCCAACGACACTGCTCATATTTATGATCGAGCCATTGCGTTGTTTTAAAAGAGTGCGCTGCACCGCTTTGGTCATATTAAAAACGGACTTCAGATTAGTCTCGATAACGGAATCGAAATCATCTTCGCGCATTCGCATCAAAAGATTATCCTTCGTTATTCCAGCATTGTTTATCAAAACATCGATACCTCCAAAACCCTCTAAAACCTGGGCCACCAATATTTCTGACTCGCTGTAACTGGCGGCGTTGCTCTTGTAGGCCTTTGCCTTTACACCCTTTGAAGTCAATTCCTTTTCCAATTCCAAAGCCGGCCCCTCACTTGAGCTATAGGTAAAGGCAACGTTTGCCCCATGGTCGGCAAAGACTTCGGCAATTCCCTTGCCAATACCCCTACTGGCTCCTGTGATGATAACGTTTTTTCCTTCGAGAAGTCTCATTTTCATCCGTTTTAAATCAATATTCAGTGCTGTTCTTCAAATATAAGTTTTGTTCCGGTATAGACGAAAGAAAAAAGCCACCCTTAAAAAATTTATTTCGGGTGGCTCAAATTTCATTTTTCAGCAGTCGTCTAGCTCATAACTTCTTTAACTTTTTTGCCAATTTCAGCAGGAGAATCGACTACATGAATTCCGCATTCGCGCATAATTCTTTTTTTCGCCTGAGCCGTGTCATCACTACCACCGACTATCGCTCCGGCATGGCCCATGGTTCTTCCGGCAGGTGCAGTTTCCCCTGCAATAAAACCAACGATCGGTTTCTTGCTTCCGCTTTCTCTATACCAATAAGCTGCATCTGCTTCCAATTGCCCGCCTATCTCCCCGATCATCACTACACATTCAGTTTCGGGATCATTGATCAAAAGTTCAACGGCTTCTTTTGTGGTCGTTCCTATAATCGGATCTCCACCGATTCCTATGGCAGTAGTAATTCCTAATCCTTGACGTACTACTTGATCCGCAGCCTCATAGGTCAATGTTCCGGATTTTGACACTACCCCAACATTTCCTTTTTTGAAAACAAAACCTGGCATGATGCCGACCTTAGCTTCTTCCGGAGTAATTACCCCGGGGCAATTTGGCCCGACCAACCTGCAATCCCTATCTTTGATATAATGAGATGCCTTTACCATATCGGCAATAGGTATTCCCTCGGTAATCGTAATAATAACTTTGATACCCGCATCGGCGGCCTCCATAATAGCATCCGCTGCAAATGCGGGCGGCACGAAAATAATCGTGGTATCCGCACCGACTTCGTTCACTGCTTGCTCTACTGTGTTGAATACGGGCCTGCCCAAGTGTTCTTGTCCTCCTTTTCCAGGAGTTACACCACCAACTACATTGGTGCCGTACTCGATCATCTGTTCGGCGTGAAAGGTTCCTTCACTTCCTGTAAAGCCCTGTACGATTATCTTGGAATTTTTATTTACTAGAACACTCATTGTTTAATTATTGGTTATTCGGTTAACAGTAACTTGTTGACACCTTCTGCTTTTTAGAGCGATACAACAATTACATCTTGAATTCTTAATTTTTTAGCTGAACAAAAATATGGCTTTGATTTGAATTGCAAAGCAATGTTGATCATTGTTGCTTTAATTTTTCTAAAATGGACGGGATTTTCTTCACATCGGCCAATTGTTTCAATTTTTTTCTTGCCTCTTCAACAGGACTTCCGAAATAAGTCTTTCCTCCCTCAATGGATTTTGAAATACCAGTTTGGGCAAGAACGATAGCGCCTTTACCGATTGTAATGGCACTTGTAACCCCCACCTGACCCCAAAGCGTAACCTCGTCTTCTATGATGACGACTCCGGCAATTCCACATTGGGCGGCAATCAAACATTTTTTTCCGATAGATGTATCATGGCCTACTTGAACCTGATTATCCAATTTTGTGCCTTCCCCGATAATCGTGCTTCCGGTTACGCCTTTATCAACTGTACAACCTGAACCAATTTCAACATTGTTTTTTAGGACAACATTACCCCCGGACTTTAACTTATCGAAACCTTTTGGCCTATTCTTATAATAAAATGCATCGGAACCTAAAATAGTGCCAGAATGAATAATAACATTGTCTCCGATTATACATCCATCATAAATGGAAACATTGGCATGAATCAAACAATTTTTACCAATTGAAACATTATTTCCTATATATACATTAGGCTGAACTACAGTATTTTGTCCTATTTTAGCTGAAGTAGAAATTGACTTTTCTGATTTTTCGAAAGGCCTGAAAAACTGAGTTAATTTATTGAAGTCGTTAAAAGGGTCTTCGGAAATTAATAGTGATTTTCCCTCGGGGCAATCGACCTTTTTATTGATCAATATCGTTGTAGCCTTGCAAGTCAAGGCTTTATCATAGTATTTGGGATGATCCACAAATACGATATCACCTTCCTCTACTACATGAATTTCATTCATTCCCGAAACCGGGAAATCATCGGCACCAACATAGTCACTTCCGATAATCTCGGCAATCTGCTTGAGTGTATAGGAAGTTGTAAATTTCATGTTGGCTTGTTCGTTGTTTATGGTCTATAGTTTATCTTTCGCTGTTCGGGATTCAAATCTTGATCCCATATTTATTGACGGTCTGGCTGTACGTCAAAACAAATTAACAACAAACCCTAAACTACAAACTCTTTTACTCTTTGACCCTTTCCATATAGGAACTGTTGGAGGTATCGACTTTTATTTTATCGCCTTCATTGATAAACAATGGCACATTTACCTCTGCGCCGGTTTCTACTTTTGCAGGCTTGGTGGCATTTGTGGCAGTGTTTCCTTTTACTCCAGGTTCGGTATAAGTTACCTCCAAAATAACACTGGCCGGCATATCTACAGAGAGCGGCATGCTATCTTCGGTGTTGAAAAGGATGGTAACGACTTGGCCTTCCTTCAATAAATCCGATGCATCCAACACATTTTTTTGAAGTTCTATTTGATTGTAATCATCGGTGTTCATGAAATGATAGGTCTCTCCTTCAGCATATAAAAATTGATACGATCTGGTCTCGACCCTTACATCTTCAAGTTTATGACCAGCGGAAAAAGTATTATCAAGGACTTTTCCGTTAGAAACACTTTTCAATTTAGTCCGTACGAAGGCCGGGCCCTTACCTGGCTTCACATGAAGAAACTCAATAACCTTATAAATATCGTTGTTGTAACGAATACATAAGCCTTTTCTAATATCTGATGTAGATGCCATTTATGGTTTATGGTTTATGGTTTATGGTTTATGGTTTATGGTTTATGGTTTATGGTTTATGGTTTATGGTTTATGGTTTATGGTTTCAAAGTTGAAAAAATTAATCTTCAAAAGCCAATATTGTTATAGTTCTAAAAGGCTCAATTACTTAAGAGACTGTTTTGAAATATCTCGATTATTTTCTTATAGCCCCTTTTTGTGCATAACGTCGTTAAAATTTTGAACCGTAGCCCTGCTATGCTTAAGAATTTTGCCTAGTTCTGCATCAAAAATAGGCTATAACAATTCTAACGACATATTTCAAAACAGTCTCTAATTGGTACTGAAATACCCCTTCATGATTCCTCGCTGCGAATTTCTGATGAATTGCAATATTTCATCCCGCTCTGGAGTTGCTTCCATCTCCGCCTCGATTATCTGCGATGCCTGGGAGTTATTATAGTTCTTTTGATAAAGTATTCGGTAAATGTTCTGTATTTCCCTTATTTTATCAGCTTCATAGCCTCTTCTTCGAAGTCCTATGGAATTGATACCAACATAAGAAAGTGGTTCCCTTGCAGCTTTCACGTACGGTGGAACGTCTTTACGAACCAAAGACCCACCGGTTACGAATGCATGATCGCCGATCGATACGAATTGGTGCACGGCAACAAGGCCCGCTAAGATCACATTGTCTCCGATAGTAACATGGCCGGCCAAAGTCGAACTATTCGAAAAAATACAATTGTCGCCGATAAAGCAATCGTGTGCTACATGGCAATAGGCCATAATCAAACAGTTTTTACCGATTACCGTCCTATTTCTGTCAGACGTTCCTTTATGAATGGTTGCGCACTCGCGAATGGTCGTATCATTTCCAATAGTGACTGTCGTATCCTCTCCTTCATACTTCAGGTCTTGAGGAGGCGCCGAGATAACGGCCCCAGGGAAGATATTGCAGTTCTTTCCGATTCTGGCTCCTTCCATTATGGTCACGTTCGAACCAATCCAAGTACCATTACCAATCGTTACATTGTTATGAATGGTGGTAAAAGGTTCAACAACAACATTTTTGGCGATTTTAGCACCGGGATGTATATAGGCAAGGGGTTGGTTCATGCTAATTTCCTTTGACTTTGAGTATTTGGGCCATTATTTCCGCTTCTGAAACCAGTTTTCCATTGGTGTAAGCCTTGGCCTGCATCTGACAGATTCCCCTGCGGATCGGTGACATTAAATCTAATCTAAAAATGAGCGTGTCGCCAGGCACCACTTGTTGTTTGTAACGAACCTTGTCTATTTTAAGAAGGTATGTCAAATAATTTTCTGGATCAGGAACAGTGTTCAAAACAAGAATACCGCCTGTTTGCGCCATAGCCTCTAATTGCAATACCCCTGGCATTACCGGTGCACCCGGAAAATGGCCCGCGAAAAAAGGCTCGTTCATGGTAACATTTTTGAGCCCAACAACGTGTGTTTCCGACAGTTCTAAAATCTTATCGACCAATAAGAAAGGCGGTCTATGCGGTAGCTTGTCCATAATTTGAACCACGTTCATCAAAGGCGGTTGGTTCAGGTCATATTGCGGTACATTATTCCGTTTTTCGAGCTTAATAAGTTTCGAGAGTTTCTTAGCGAATTGGGTGTTTACAAAATGGCCCGGCTTGTTCGCGATTACTTTTCCCCGAATTCGCGTTCCGGCAAGTGCAAGATCCCCGATTACATCCAAAAGTTTGTGTCGAGCAGCTTCATTAGGCTGATGTAATGTCAAGTTATCGAGAATACCGTTAGGCTTTACCGATAGTTTTTTCTTGTCAAAAGCCTTTTCCAGTTTTTTCATTGTGTCTTCGGAAATCTCCTTATCCACATATACGATCGCATTATTAAGGTCTCCGCCTTTTATCAATCCGTTTTCTAACAGCATCTCCAATTCATGTAAAAAACTAAAGGTACGCGCATCGGCGATTTCGGTCTTGAAATCGGACAATTTTTCCAAGGTGGCATTTTGGGTACCTAAGACCTTGGTACCGAAATCGACCATGGCGGTTACCTGATACGAATCAGCGGGAATAACGGTTATCTCACTACCGGTAGCTTCATCCTTATATGAAATAACATCTTTTACCACATATTCTTCGCGATCGGCTTCTTGTTCTTCGGCCCCGACAATTTCAAGGGCTTCAACAAAATATTTCGATGAACCATCCATAATAGGAGGTTCTGGAGAATCCAATTCAATGAGAACGTTATCGATTTCCATTCCTACTAAAGCAGCAAGAACATGCTCGGACGTTTGTATTTTTACTCCGTTTTTTTCCAGGTTGGTGCCCCGTTGTGTATTGACCACATAATTGATATCGGCCTCTATAATGGGTTCGCCCTCCAGATCCACTCGTTTAAAAGTGTATCCGTGATTTATGGGTGCCGGAATAAATTTCATAGTCACATTCTCGCCCGTATGAAGACCAACACCTTTTAAGATAATTTCTTTGGATATAGTTCTTTGCTTCCCTGTGGTACTACTCACAATTTATTCTTTTTTTCAATCCCGTCAATTCGTTTTACGATTTTCGGTAGGTTCTTAAAATGAACATAAGACTTGTTATAATCCCCATAGTTAAAAGACGGAGACCCCTGCAAAATTTCATTGTCTTTTACGCTTCTGCCTATACCCGATTGGGCCTGGATCCTAACATTGTCGCCAATTGTAATATGACCGACAATACCGACCTGCCCACCTATCATACAATGTTTTCCTATTCTTGTCGACCCTGCAACCCCGGTTTGTGCGGCAATAACCGTATATTCCCCGATTTCAACATTATGTGCGATCTGAATCTGATTGTCGAGCTTTACACCCTTTCTTAAAATCGTAGACCCCATTGTTGCCCTATCAATAGTAGTGCCGGCGCCAACGTCGACATTGTCCTCTAAAATGACATTACCGGTCTGTGGAATCTTGGTATACCCGCCTTTTTGGTCAGGCGCAAATCCGAACCCGTCGGCACCGATAATAGCACCGCTGTTAATGACACAATTGTTTCCAATAATCGCATCAGGATAAATTTTTGCTCCGGCGAAAACAATCACATTATCTCCAATAGTAACTTCGTCTCCTATATAAACATTCGGATAGATCTTAACGTTATCGCCCAAGGTCACATTCTCACCGACGTAAGCGAAAGCCCCCATATATAGGTCTTTGCCGTGAATCAGGCTATCCGATTTGAAAACCGGGCTTTCTATACCCACTTTTGAAACCTTTACCTCACTATAATATTTCAACAATTTAGAAAAAGAATGATAGGCATCATCTACTTTGATCAAAGTGGTCGTAAGCTCCTGATCAGGAACAAAATCTTTGTTGACCAGCGTTACGGAAGCTTTGGTAGAGTATATAAAGGAAGTATACTTGGGATTGGATAGAAAGGTCAACGAACCGGTTTCACCGTCTTCGATCTTGGCCAATTTGTGAACGGCGATTTCTGGGTTGCCATCGACCTCACCTTCTAAAATGCCCGCAATCTGACCTGCCGTAAATTCCAAATGAATTAAGTTATAGTACTCGTTGTTGAACAAAAGTAATAAGAAACTATCTAAATTTTATGTTATAATATTTTTTAGTCCTTTTTTGCTGTCATTTTGTAATTGTAGGATTCATCTTTCACCGATTTTGACCAGTCATTCTATGAGCCCTCCATTTTTTTCTTCGGATGGCAGTAATAGTATTTGATCACCGCTTTCGATAATGCTTTTAAATTCATCTGGCCCGATATGTGGGTAACATCCAAGATATCGCCATGTTTGCACGAAATATTGATGTTTTGCTCTTCAAGGTCATACGTTTGGTTACTGATCAGCCCATCGAAAACAAAAAAGGAAGCTTCTTCGTCGGTCAGATTACTTTCTTTGGCAAAATCAGTTAATTCTCTTTTCAATTGCGCGGGAGGCACGGGCTCATCAACAATTACGATTTTAGGTAATTTTCTGTCAATGATCATATCACAAAGTCTCGAAAGCACAAAGTCTTCGTGTTTTCGCCATATTTTCAAAGCGGCGGTAATATCAACATCATCCAATTGGGCAAAAAGATCAAGGGTCGCTTTGTCGAAATCTGATGTGCCGACCGAGTTCTTGATGAAAAAGCCCAATGGATCACTACACTCCAATGTTCCTCCCAATAACAATAACTCCTTCGCTCGTTTGAAAATTCGTATCAAAAGCTGCTCGGCGGCCAAAGAGGTCTTATGCAAGTATACCTGCCAATACATAAAGCGTCGGGCCATCAAAAATTTCTCTACTGAATAAATTCCTTTCTCTTCAACGACCAATTCATCGTCTACCACGTTGAGCATTGTAATCAACCGTTCCGCATTGATATTTCCTTCGGCAACACCGGTATAAAAACTATCTCGCTTTAGATAATCCAATCGGTCGATGTCCAACTGACTTGATACTAATTGGTTCAAGAACTTTTTCGGATGCTCCTTTTTGAATATTTTGATGGCCGTAGTTAAACTTCCGTTAAACTTGTCGTTTAAGGTTTCCATGAAAATCAATGATATGTGCTCATGGTTTATATCTTCGACGATACTGTGTTCCATAGCATGCGAAAACGGACCATGCCCGATATCGTGCAGAAGAATTGCGCACAAAAGCCCCAACTCTTCTTCGTCGGTTATCTCAATCTGCTTAAAACGAAGTGTTTGTATCGCCTGCTGCATCAAGTGCATACAGCCTAGCGCATGATGAAAACGAGTATGATGTGCCCCGGGAAAAACTAAATACGACAGTCCCATTTGCGATATCCTGCGCAAACGTTGAAAATATGGATCGTCGATCAGGTCATAGATAAGATCATTCGGTATTCGAATAAATCCGTAAATTGGATCATTGAAAATTTTAAGCTTGTTGTATTTTGTCAAAATGTTGGATTTTGCGAAAATTAATGCCTCAAAGTTATTAAAAGCGTAGGCATCTCAACATAAGAGTCACATATTTTGACAGTTTGAGTTACTGGGTTATTAAGTTAATTGACTTGAGCGCATGGATAAATTAAGAATTGAAATCTACTGATGAAACAAAACGATGTTACGATTTTAATCGCAAAGAACGCCAAGAGGGTGCAAAGTTCGCAAAGGAATTCAGAAGATAAAACCTTTGGCACTTTGAGTAAACCCCTTCCTGCCGGTAGGCAGGCTTGCGCACCTTGCGGTTAAACAGGTTTTGGATCGGCTCTGAAAACAATGACCGCACTTTTAAAAGCACCAAACGCTTTTAATGGTGGTTTGACAATCCTGGTTAAGTGCCTAAGCCAATAAGTTAATTTATTTGTCAGTCTTTTGACCAAGTAACTCAATAACCAATAACTTAATAACCTAAAGTCAACGAATGAACAAGATCACCATACTTTGGGTCGATGACGAAATCGACCTTCTCAAGCCCCATATTCTTTTTTTAGAAGGAAAAAATTACGATTGCATTACATGCCCAAGCGGACAAGAAGCTCTAGAATTGCTTTCTGAAACTAAAGTGGATATTGTCTTTCTCGATGAGAATATGCCCGGTATCTCAGGATTGGAAACCTTGAGCGAGATTAAATTGATGGATGCTTCCCTTCCTATCGTGATGATTACGAAAAGTGAAGAAGAGTCCATCATGGAGGAAGCGATCGGTTCTAAGATCGCCGATTATTTGATCAAACCGGTCAATCCGAATCAGATATTATTATCCCTAAAAAAGAATCTGGACCATTCGAGACTGGTTTCCGAAACCACGACCGCCAACTACCAACAAGAATTCCGAAAAATCGCGATGGACCTATCGATGGTCGATGACCATGAAGAGTGGGCACGGCTTTACAAAAAGTTGATCTATTGGGAACTGCAACTAGAAGAAATCGAAGATAGCGGAATGTTCGAAATTCTCGAGTCGCAGAAAGTCGAGGCGAATAACCAATTCGGAAAATATGTCGATAAAAACTATGTCGATTGGTTTGACGGGCATGACGGCCCGGTCATGTCGCACACCCTTTTCAAGGAATGGATCGCCCCGGAAATAAAAGACACCCCCACCCTTTTGATAGT